>NZ_JAOANA010000065.1:0-1036 GCF_032335535.1 Alkalihalobacillus sp. MEB130 | reverse complement strand
TTCGTCATGGCGAGATGTGTTTTGAACCCAAAGAAAGAAGAGTCCTCTGTTTTATGTCCAAGTCGTGCATCTGGGTCGTTTGAATAATTGAGATGCTCTGTATAATCTTCTACTACTTCTTTTAACACATTTACTTTCTCTTTAATCGCTGGAATCTGAGCGATTTGCGGTTCTTTTTCCACAACAGAGATGACTTGGCGACAATACTCTAATTCATCCGCAACATCATTAGATGTTGTTTTAGTTGGAAACCTCTCCTTCATGGACTCATTAATCTGATAGACAGCTCTTCTAACATTTTTAGATTTTTCTTGTAAAAATTCCTTTGGGGATTTTTGATTATAACGAGCTTTTGTATGCGTGGCATCGACGATGATACTTTTACTCTTTATAATCTCCTTTTCTAAGGCAATCTCGACTGATTTTCGAATGAGCATATCTAATAAAGCCTCGTCTTTAAGGCGAAGCCTTCTGAATTTGGTTAGCGAACTTGGATCAATAACCGGTTCTTCAGGTGCCATATTGAGAAAATATTTAAATGACATATCGTATTTAGAACGTTCAACTAAATCGGCATCCGATAAATCATAAATCACTTTTAGTAATAGATATTTGAACATACGAACAGGCGGAATTGCATTCCGACCATTATCAAGGCAATAACTTGATTTTAACTCGTTTAGTATGAATGAAAAATCAACGAGTTCATTGATCTGACGAAGCATATTATCTTTAGGGACAACAAGTTCATAAATTCCCATATATGGACTGAGTGTTATTGTTTCTTCATTTGATATCATTAGATTCACCTACATCTATGTAATATCTAAATTATAAAATAAATTGAAAGTGAAATGTTTGATGAAAATTAAACTTCAGACTGTAGACAAAAGGCCTTTGAGTTTCATTTCTCAAAGGCCTTTTTCACGCTATTTCTCCTATTATTTTTGATTGTTGAAGAGTAGGGAATTTCTATCTTTCCTCTCAACAAAGCGGACGGGATGGGAGGGCCGACTCCTGCAGGAGGGAAGGGCAG
>NZ_JAOANA010000064.1:0-1144 GCF_032335535.1 Alkalihalobacillus sp. MEB130 | reverse complement strand
CGCCCTATTCAGACTCGCTTTCGCTGCGGCTCCGCCTAATCAGCTTAACCTTGCACGGGATCGTAACTCGCCGGTTCATTCTACAAAAGGCACGCTGTCACCCGTAAATGGGCTCCAACTAGTTGTAGGCACACGGTTTCAGGATCTCTTTCACTCCCCTTCCGGGGTGCTTTTCACCTTTCCCTCACGGTACTGGTTCACTATCGGTCACTAGGGAGTATTTAGCCTTGGGAGATGGTCCTCCCGGATTCCGACGGGGTTTCACGTGTCCCGCCGTACTCAGGATCCGTCTCGGAGAGACGAGGATTTCGGCTACAGGGCTGTTACCTTGTACCGCGGATCTTTCCAGATCGCTTCACCTATCCTCGTCTTTTCTTACTCCGTATGAGACGTCCTACAACCCCAAGAGGCAAGCCTCTTGGTTTGGGCTGTTTCCGTTTCGCTCGCCGCTACTTGGGAAATCGCATTTGCTTTCTCTTCCTCTGGGTACTTAGATGTTTCAGTTCCCCAGGTCTGCCTCCTCATACCCTATGTATTCAGGTATGGGTACCATCCCATTACGGATGGTGGGTTCCCCCATTCGGATATCCTCGGATCAAAGCTTACTTACAGCTCCCCGAGGCGTTTCGCCGTTCGTCGCGTCCTTCTTAGGCTCCTAGTGCCAAGGCATCCACCGTGCGCCCTTTCTAACTTAACCAAATTAAAAAGTCTTTCGGATGTGATTTTTCAAAAATCACTTGAATTCTTGACATGCTCGTTTGATCTTCTCTTATAAATAAGATACCGATAAAACTAACATTGTTTCTATTGCATTATCTAGTTTTCAAAGAACTATTGTTGAGAGTAAATTCTCTCAAAACTGAACCAAAGCACAAGCGTCAAACAACCGAAGTTGTTCGTCGACTAGAGTTAAACTCCATAGAAAGGAGGTGATCCAGCCGCACCTTCCGATACGGCTACCTTGTTACGACTTCACCCCAATCATCTGTCCCACCTTAGGCGGCTAGCTCCTAGTAAGGTTACTCCACCGACTTCGGGTGTTACAAACTCTCGTGGTGTGACGGGCGGTGTGTACAAGGCCCGGGAACGTATTCACCGCGGCATGCTGATCCGCGATTACTAGCAATTCCGGCTTCATGTAGGC
>NZ_JAOANA010000063.1:0-1219 GCF_032335535.1 Alkalihalobacillus sp. MEB130 | reverse complement strand
CGCCAGCGTTCGTCCTGAGCCAGGATCAAACTCTCCATAAAAGTGTTTGAGTTTCATCACTTTAGTGATGGAACATAGCTCAAAATGTATCGCTAACGATACTTCATCATTTTTAATAAAACGATGAGAAAAATTGACAAGATATCATGTATCTCTTTTCGCTTGGCTTTTGTTCAGTTTTCAAAGAACTCTATATCTCTTTTTAACGACTTTTTATATATTACCAAACCAAGATTGGTCTGTCAATATCTTTTTTGGTGGAGCCTAGCGGGATCGAACCGCTGACCTCCTGCGTGCAAGGCAGGCGCTCTCCCAGCTGAGCTAAGGCCCCAAAATAATGGTCGGGAAGACAGGATTTGAACCTGCGACCCCCTGGTCCCAAACCAGGTGCTCTACCAAGCTGAGCCACTTCCCGTAGATAACCGATCTTACGATCATGTTTAAAAATATGGCGCGCCCTGAGAGATTCGAACTCCCGACCTTTTGATTCGTAGTCAAACACTCTATCCAGCTGAGCTAAGGGCGCATATTAAAATGGTGCCGAGGGCCGGACTTGAACCGGCACGGTAGTCACCTACCGCAGGATTTTAAGTCCTGTGTGTCTGCCAATTCCACCACCCCGGCTAGGACTTCAATAAAAATATTAGATTAAAGAGCGGAAGACGAGATTCGAACTCGCGACCCCCACCTTGGCAAGGTGGTGTTCTACCACTGAACTACTTCCGCGAAATACTAATGCGGGTGAAGGGAGTCGAACCCCCACGTCATAAGACACTAGATCCTAAGTCTAGCGCGTCTGCCAATTCCGCCACACCCGCATATTAAAAGTTAAAAATGGTGAGCCATGAAGGACTCGAACCTTCGACCCTCTGATTAAAAGTCAGATGCTCTACCAACTGAGCTAATGGCTCTTAAAAGTTTAAGAAAGCGATGCCGGCCAGAGGACTTGAACCCCCAACCTACTGATTACAAGTCAGTTGCTCTACCAATTGAGCTAGGCCGGCGTATGGTGGAGGATGACGGGATCGAACCGCCGACCCCCTGCTTGTAAGGCAGGTGCTCTCCCAGCTGAGCTAATCCTCCATATTAAAATGCCTGGCAACGTCCTACTCTCACAGGGGGAAGCCCCCAACTACCATCGGCGCTGAAGAGCTTAACGACCGTGTTCGGCATGGGAACGGGTGTGACCTCTTCGCTATCGCCACCAGACTATAGAATT
>NZ_JAOANA010000062.1:0-1279 GCF_032335535.1 Alkalihalobacillus sp. MEB130 | reverse complement strand
CCCAGGGCTGTTGATTAACCAAAATTTAGTAGATACAAGCATATAAAAAGACAAAGAAAGCCATCTCCGTTAAAGTGTAGTTACCGCTAACAAACACAAAGGAGAATGGCTTTCCATGAACAAGATTAACACACTTCCCCGATTGTTACAATTATTCATCACAGAAGAAGAAATGATTCAAATTGCTTTAAAACACGGTTATATCGAGACCGCAAGAAAATTTAATTTTGTCCACCTGATTAATTTTTGGTCCGTTGCCGCTACGGAAACTTGGTCAGGGTACCGAGAGGCAGAAGCTCATCTACCAAACTATCCCGAAGTGCCTAGCGTGGATCATTCAACTTTAGCCAAAAAAGCAAAAAATGTTCCGTTTCAAGTCATGCGTGACATCTTTCAACTTCTCATTAAACGTATGAACCGATCGCTTCGACGATCGTTTGTAAGAAAGTACAAACTTTATGCTATTGACTCTACAACGATCACGTTTAAACATCCAAACTATGCTTGGGCACGTTATTCGAGTTGTCGTCATGCCATACGACTTCATACTCTATTTGATATTTTAGAGAGTCAGCCAACAAACGTAATTGAAACAACGGGTCGTGATCACGATATTATGGTTGCACCAAAGTTATTCTCGGTTGATGATCCTTCTGCTGTATTTATAGGTGATCGTGGGTATGCCAGTACAGCGATTTTTGAACAGTTGGAAGGGACCAATAAACAATTTGTCATACGAATTGCTGACGCTTTTACAGCTTCCCATAAAAAATCGTTGAAACGACTTCGCCTCGGAGAGTCAAACATCATTGAAGATGAAACGGCCGGCCTTGGAAAAGGGAGTCGTCAGACTAAGAACCGCTATCGTCTTGTTACCTTTCGTGACGCAGAAGGAAATAAAATACGTGTAGCTACAAACCTAATGGATTGTTCAGCCGAAGCAATCGCAGCATTTTATAAAGCACGATGGCAAATTGAATTGTTCTTTAGGTGGGTTAAACAAAATCTAGAGCTATCGAACGTATTTGGTACGTCTGAAAACGCAGTGTACAGTCAAGTGTTCGGAACATTAATCTCTTATTTATTGTTACGCTGGTTATTTAATGAAACGCAATCTGCATGGAGAAAAATTTGTCCTTTAAATTTTTTGGACTTTTCCCGCAGGTTTATTCAATCTACACTTCCAACGGAAGTGAGAGCTGAAATTCAGTGGTTCCATCTAAATAGGAGAAGTCTGCTCTATTCAGATGGAAAATATTAGCTAATCAACACCCCTGGG
>NZ_JAOANA010000061.1:0-1304 GCF_032335535.1 Alkalihalobacillus sp. MEB130 | reverse complement strand
CCACGCTTCCACACCAGACCTATCAACCTCATCATCTCTAAGGGGTCTTACTGGATTAACTCCATGGGAAATCTCATCTTGAGGGGGGCTTCATGCTTAGATGCTTTCAGCACTTATCCCGTCCACACGTAGCTACCCAGCTATGCTCCTGGCGGAACAACTGGTACACCAGCGGTGTGTCCATCCCGGTCCTCTCGTACTAAGGACAGCTCCTCTCAAATTTCCTGCGCCCGCGACGGATAGGGACCGAACTGTCTCACGACGTTCTGAACCCAGCTCGCGTACCGCTTTAATGGGCGAACAGCCCAACCCTTGGGACCTACTTCAGCCCCAGGATGCGATGAGCCGACATCGAGGTGCCAAACCTCCCCGTCGATGTGGACTCTTGGGGGAGATAAGCCTGTTATCCCCAGGGTAGCTTTTATCCGTTGAGCGATGGCCCTTCCATGCGGAACCACCGGATCACTAAGCCCGACTTTCGTCCCTGCTCGACTTGTAGGTCTCGCAGTCAAGCTCCCTTTTGCCTTTGCACTCTACGAATGATTTCCAACCATTCTGAGGGAACCTTTGGGCGCCTCCGTTACTGTTTAGGAGGCGACCGCCCCAGTCAAACTGCCCACCTGACACTGTCCCTGAACCGGATCACGGCTCGAGGTTAGAATGTCAGCACAGTCAGGGTAGTATCCCACCGACGCCTCCACGTAAGCTGGCGCTCACGCTTCCAAGGCTCCTACCTATCCTGTACAAACTGTACCAACATCCAATATCAAGCTACAGTAAAGCTCCATGGGGTCTTTCCGTCCTGTCGCGGGTAACCTGCATCTTCACAGGTACTATAATTTCACCGGGTCTCTCGTTGAGACAGTATCCAAATCGTTACACCATTCGTGCGGGTCGGAACTTACCCGACAAGGAATTTCGCTACCTTAGGACCGTTATAGTTACGGCCGCCGTTTACTGGGGCTTCAATTCAGAGCTTCTCCCGTAAGGGATAACCCCTCCTCTTAACCTTCCAGCACCGGGCAGGTGTCAGCCCCTATACTTCGCCTTACGGCTTCGCAGAGACCTGTGTTTTTGCTAAACAGTCGCTTGGATCTTTTCACTGCGGCTCTCTCGGGCTTGCACCCTAATAGAGCACCCCTTCTCCCGAAGTTACGGGGTCATTTTGCCGAGTTCCTTAACGAGAGTTCTCCCGAGCGTCTTAGAATTCTCTTCTCGCCTACCTGTGTCGGTTTGCGGTACGGGCACCTCTCACCTCGCTAGAGGCTTTTCTAGGCAGTGTAGGATCAGGAACTTCGGTACTA
>NZ_JAOANA010000060.1:0-1325 GCF_032335535.1 Alkalihalobacillus sp. MEB130 | reverse complement strand
TGTAAAAAGTATATAAGTATTTACGAAAATAAAAAAAACTCCTATTGTAGATGTGTTGAGCTTGTTGTTCCCACTAACAAGTCATCTACAAAAGGAGTTCCAACTATGAAAAGTATAGTGAATGTCATGTTAATTCGTCAATGTTTATCTTTGTTACCTTTGGAAAAATTCGCTTGTCCATTAATGAATTATGGAAAGAAGTTAGGTGCAGACGCTTTAATTAAGATCTTTGTCAGTGCTCAATTAGGAAAGTGGGAATCGTACGAAGATATGGAGGAGAAACTACGTGCTTATCCGGATTTACGAAAGGACCTCCGTCTAACTAGTATTAGCGGGTCTCAGCTAAGTCGTAGAATCAATGAGTTTCCAACGGAACAACTTCAAGATCTTTTCTTCGAAATGATCAATCATGTTCGATCATTAACAAAGAAAGATAAAGGATTACCTAAAGGAATTGGACGTTTGAACTTAGTGGATTCAACCCATATCAAGCTCCCTGAGAACCTTTCAAATTGGGCTTTTGTCACGCAAGGATGGACCGTAGTGAAGATGCATACCCGCTTAGTGGTGACGTCAGTAAATACGGTTTTCCCTGACAAAATTGTTCCTTCTACAGGCATTGTAAGTGACTTTGAGGGATCCGATATTTTAGTGGAAGAATCAGACGCAACCTATGTAATGGATCGCGGCTATGCCAGTCTCATGAGATTGGCATACTGGTTAGAAAAAGAGATCTTATTCGTTGTAAGAATAAAAGAACAAACGAAGATTACTGTATTAGAGAATGCACTCAAATCTGACGATTCTCATATTCTAACGGATGCAAAAGTACTTGTGGGCAGCTCCCGTAATCAAATACAGAGACCATTACGTCTTGTGGAATACACAGATGAGAAGGGACATCGCTACCGCATTATCACCAATCGTTGGGATTTAGAAGCATCACAAATCGCTGAAATCTATCGACACCGGTGGCAAATTGAAACGTTCTTCAAATGGATTAAACAACACATACGGCTAACAAAATTATGGAGTACAAAACCTCAAGGCATCTGGAATCAGATGTATTTAGCCCTTATTGCTTTCGCCGTAACTTTACTTGTTCAACAGCAACTAAAAACCAACAAAACGATGTGGCAGCTATTACGATTAATTCGAACGTATTTCAATCGAACGTACCAAGAATTCTTGAACGAAGTTCATCGGAAAAAGTCTAAAACATCCAAAGGAAGACAGAAGGTTCCGGATAAACCTAAAGAAACTGTTGATATTGGGAATGTTGCGTTATCTAAAGTAAGGTAAAGAAAAAGTATATGTTTAATTCG
>NZ_JAOANA010000059.1:0-1369 GCF_032335535.1 Alkalihalobacillus sp. MEB130 | reverse complement strand
CCAACTAGCTAATGCGCCGCGGGCCCATCCTGTAGTGATAGCCGGAGCCATCTTTTAACCTAAGATCATGAGATCTCAGATGTTACCCGGTATTAGCACCGATTTCTCGGTGTTATCCCGATCTACAAGGCAGGTTGCCCACGTGTTACTCACCCGTCCGCCGCTAACGTCATAAGAGCAAGCTCTTAATCAGCCCGCTCGACTTGCATGTATTAGGCACGCCGCCAGCGTTCGTCCTGAGCCAGGATCAAACTCTCCATGAAAATGGTAAGCTGATTAGCTCAAAATGTATCGCTAACGATACTTCGTCGTTTTTAATAAAACGATGAAAAAAATTGACGAGATATCATGTATCTCTATTTCGCTTGGCTTTTGTTCAGTTTTCAAAGAACTCGTTCGCCACCGTTTTCCTCAGCGACATTCACTATCATAACATAACATTTCGTTCCGCGCAATACTTTTTTAAAGTTTTTTTGCGGAAACACTGTCGACTCAATCACTCATTCACAGCGACAAGAAATATTGTATCATAAAATAAAATTCTCCGCAATTATTATTTTAAAATTAATTTTCGCGGCTAGATTTACTAATCTATCAGAAATAGAAACGAATAGCAACTATTTTTTTCAACACAGCGCCAATTTTGTACTTCTCTTCTATTAAAGAAGAGAAAGATTTCTGCTGTTTTAATATTACACGTAACCCTTACCTCCTGCTTTTTGTGCAGAGCGTGCCCACCTGGCAACGTCCTTGCTCGCTATTTCTCTTTTACGGGGAAGGTTCTTCACGAAGCATTTCATAGACGTATCTCATGTAGGTCTACGAAGAGAAAGGGTTCGTCTCACAGGGGGACACGATGTATTTCAAGTAGCTTACTCACGATGTTACCATCGGCTTATTCGAGGAAGATGCTGTTCTGTTGTTCCACTAATGTCATGTGAATCCTTAACCTCTCCCCTTTTATTTGGAGCGTGCCCGCCTGGCAACGTCCTGGCTCACCCTTTCTCTTCTACGGGGAAGGTTCTTCACGAAGCATTTTCATAGATGTTTCTCATGTTGGTCTACGAAGAGAAAGGGTTCGTCTCACAGGGGGACACGATGTATTTCAAGTAGCTTATTCACGATGTTACCATCGGCTTTTCGAGGAAGATGCTGTTCTGTTGTTCCACTAATGTCATGTGAATCCTTAACCTCTCCCCTTTTATTTGGAGCGTGCCCGCCTGGCAACGTCCTGGCTCACCCTTTCTCTTCTACGGGGATGATTAACCATGAAGTAATTTCTTGGAAGTGTCCCACGTCGTGTTACGAAGAGAAAGGGTTCGTCTCACAGGGGGACACGATGTATTCCAAGAAGTTTATTCATGATGTA
>NZ_JAOANA010000058.1:0-1450 GCF_032335535.1 Alkalihalobacillus sp. MEB130 | reverse complement strand
TTAACGAGAGTTCTCCCGAGCGTCTTAGAATTCTCTTCTCGCCTACCTGTGTCGGTTTGCGGTACGGGCACCTCTCACCTCGCTAGAGGCTTTTCTAGGCAGTGTAGGATCAGGAACTTCGGTACTATAATTTCCCTCGCCATCACAGCTCAGCCTTAACGGAAAGCGGATTTGCCTACTTTCCAGCCTAACTGCTTGGACGCGCATATCCATCAGCGCGCTTACCCTACCTTTCTGCGTCCCCCCATTACTCAAACGGTGAGGAGGTGGTACAGGAATTTCAACCTGTTGTCCATCGCCTACGCCTTTCGGCCTCGGCTTAGGTCCCGACTGACCCTGAGCGGACGAGCCTTCCTCAGGAAACCTTGGGCTTTCGACGGAGGGGATTCTCACCCCTCTTTTCGCTACTCATACCGGCATTCTCACTTCTAAGCGCTCCACCAGTCCTCTCGATCTGACTTCACTGCACTTAGAACGCTCCCCTACCATCACAGAGGTCAGGTGTCAGAAACCAGAAATCAGATTTTATCTCTTATGTCCATTTCTGAATCATAGAATAAAGCTGTTTTCCAAGTTGGTCATATTGGCCAAATAAATCTTCAAAAGTCTTCTCCTCGATGTAACCCAAATCTTTCGACATTTCAAGAATAACTTTTGTTTCATCTTTGGAACCTTGAGCCATAAGTAAATAACGTTTGAAATCAATTAGAGAGCTTTTCTTCCCATATCCCTCTGCAATATTTAAAGGAATAGAAATAGCTGCTCTTCTTAACTGGCTTCCAAGTTCATACTTCTCGAAGTCTGGAAATGTTAATGTCAATTGATGAACTTGTAACGCAAGTTGATAAGATATTTGATATACTCTCAACTCTCGATAACTATTTATCATCTTTGAATTACCTTCTTTCCGACTTCTGGCCTCTGATACCTGACCTCCGGATCCATAGCTTCGGTGATACGTTTAGCCCCGGTACATTTTCGGCGCAGAGTCACTCGACCAGTGAGCTATTACGCACTCTTTAAATGGTGGCTGCTTCTAAGCCAACATCCTGGTTGTCTGGGCAACTCCACATCCTTTTCCACTTAACGTATACTTTGGGACCTTAGCTGATGGTCTGGGCTGTTTCCCTCTTGACTACGGATCTTAGCACTCGCAGTCTGACTCCCGAGGATAAGTATTTGGCATTCGGAGTTTGACTGAATTCGGTAATCCTGTGGGGACCCCTAGTCCAATCAGTGCTCTACCTCCAATACTCTTCCCTCGAGGCTAGCCCTAAAGCTATTTCGGGGAGAACCAGCTATTTCCGAGTTCGATTGGCATTTCACCCCTACCCACACCTCATCCCCGCACTTTTCAACGTGCGTGGGTTCGGGCCTCCATTCAGTGTTACCTGAACTTCACCCTGGACATGGGTAGATCACACGGTTTCGGGTCTACGACCACGTACTA
>NZ_JAOANA010000057.1:0-1845 GCF_032335535.1 Alkalihalobacillus sp. MEB130 | reverse complement strand
AAAAGAGGCTGGGACAAAACTCAGTAAATTGAAATAAAAGAGGCCCGAGAACATTTTTGTTCTTGGGGCCTCTTTCCTATGTATGTTTTTCATTTTATAAAACAAAAAAAGGACAATCTCTGATAAAATTAAAGTTCCTACACAATAACCATCGGAGGTATGTCCTTATGTATAAACACTATAACATGAATCAAATAATTTTGCCTTTAAATTTAGAAATGAAACTTCAAGAAAATGATATCGCATTGGTGGTTCATCATCTTGTAGAGCAGATTCCAGAAGAAGCCTTTGCCGGCTTCCTAAGAAAGACCGGGTGTCCTGCTTATCATCCGAGTATGATGATGAAAGTCATTTTATGTGCTTACACACAATCCGTTTTTTCTGGAAGGAAGATTGAAGGTCTTCTTAAAGACAGTGTACGTATGATGTGGCTGGCTCAAGGTTATGAGCCAAGTTACCGAACCATTAATCGGTTCCGTGTTCATCCGGAAGTTCAAGAACTCCTCCGTGAGTGCTTTGTTCAATTTCGTTGTCAACTTGTCGAAGAGAAGATAATTGACAATGAAGCCATTTTTATTGATGGGACTAAGATTGAAGCCAATGCCAATAAGTTTTCATTCGTTTGGCGAAAATCGATCGAAAAATATAGTGCTAGTTTGATCGAAAAATCAAACCAACTGTATGATGAGTTGGTGGAAAAAGAAATCATTCCTGAGATTGAGCGAGAAAGCACTGAGGAACTTTCAGTGGAGGAACTCTCTTTTATCACAGAGAAGTTAGAAGAGACCGTAGAAGAATACACTAAACAAATTGAAGCAAGTGAAGCGGCAAGCGAAAGGAAAGACCTTCGTTCAAAGCGAAAAGAACCAAAGAAAGCTCATAAACAATTTCAAGAATTCTCCATACGTAAACAGAAGTACCAAAAAGACATGGAAATCTTCAAAGAACGGAACAGTTATTCAAAGACAGACCACGATGCCACGTTTATGCGAATGAAAGATGATTATATGAAAAATGGACAACTGAAAGCCGGTTATAATGTACAAATTGCGACAGAAGGTCAATATACGCTCGCTTACGAGGTCTATTCAAATCCAACTGATACACGTACGTTTTGCCCATTCCTTAATAAAATTGAGCACCATTTCTTTGAACTCCCAGACTACATCGTGGCAGACGCTGGTTATGGAAGTGAGGAAAATTATGAGGATGTGCTTAATAATCGGAAGCGCACGCCCCTTATCACGTACAATACATATCGTAAAGAGAAGAAAAAACGTTTTAAACAAGATAAATTTCAGCCAGCTAATTGGGATTATCATAAGGAAGATGACTTATTTACGTGCCCAAATGGGAAAAAGCTGACGTTTCGTTACGAGTCAAAGCGCACAGATCGTAATGGTTTTACACGAGCATTCAATGTCTATGAATGCGAAGATTGTTCAGAGTGCCCCTTCCGCTCTCAATGTACCAAAGCGAAGGAAGGAAACAATCGAAAAATCTTAATCAATGAAAAATGGGAACAACAAAAGAAGCTAATTCAACAGCTGCTTTCAGAAGAGAAAACGGGAGAGATCTATGGCCAGCGTAAGGTGGATGTAGAACCAGTTTTTGGAAATCTGAAGGCTAATTTGCGTTTCACTCGAATGTCAGTAAGGGGCAATGAGAAGGTCAAAAATGAATTAGGGTTTGCGCTCATGGCGGTGAACATACGAAAGTACACCGCCATAAGTGCCCATCAAGCTTCGGATAAAAGAATAAATCAACAGAAAAAGGGTTCCAATCATTTTATTTTCATGATTGGAACCCTTTTTTATTATTTTCGGCTAGTTATGTCCCAGCCTC
>NZ_JAOANA010000056.1:0-1878 GCF_032335535.1 Alkalihalobacillus sp. MEB130 | reverse complement strand
CACTTGCTTCTTAAATTCTGTGGTAAACGTTCTTCTTTTTTTGGACATAGTAGATTCGCTCCTCACTTGTTATATGGTTATTCTACTAGCCCTTATTTTTATTGTCCAACTAAGTGTAGCCTATTCATGTTGCGGTAGTGAAAAAGAGAGGGAGTAGAGTTGGCGACCTCTGAAGGGCGTGTTGTGGTAGTGAATGGAAGAAGATTAGAATTTCAGGACCTCAATTAAACCTATTGAAGCGGTCTAATTGAGGTATCTTAAGTTTCACGAATTCTTAGCATAAATGTAGGATACGTTAAACAACCGAAATCAATTATTTTTATTCATGTTCAATGCTTTCTCATTTCGAAGTTGTATACGTTCGTAGTTTTCCATAAAGAGTTGTTGTTCTTCGTTCGAAAGTGGTTGAACAGTTAATTGAACACCCTCATTTTGAAGGGTTGTCAGTAAAGAAGTCATGATGCTACTTATCGTAAGAGGCTTTTGAAGAAGCTCAGTTAAGGAAGCCATTGTTTCTGGTTGAACAACAGGATAAACAAATTTCGTTTCTTTCCCAGCTACGGCTTTATCATAAAATTGTTTGATAAGGTGAGCACGATGGCTGCCGCTTCCCGTCACACAAAGGTAAATTTGGACGGCGATGCCACCGCGAATACGACGCTGCGAAATTCCAGCAAACTTTTTCCCGTTAATGCTCAAGTCAAAGCTACCTGGACAATAGGAACCGACAATTTCATATGCCTCAATGTTTACATTATAGGAAGCAAATATTTTTTTGATAAGGTCGTACATCAGTTCATAGCCAGCATCAATTGAAAACCCTTTTTCCTCTTTAAGAATGAGGGAGACATTTAAAACCCCATCATCTAACACAACAGCTAGTCCGCCTGAATTGCGGACAATGACGCGATACCCTTGTGATTCTAAGTACGCACGCCCTTCTTCAATATGAGGGAGCCGGCTATCTTGAATACCAAGAACGACTGTTTTGTGATGAACCCAAGCCCGAGTGGTCGCTAGCCCTTGTTGTTGACCAATAAAAGAGCAGAGGGTGTCATCGTAAGCAAATGATTGCAAGGCATCAAAAGATGGTCCAAATGTTGTATGATCTAATACACGCCAAGTTGGCGAAATGGATGAAAAGGAAATAGTCATGGGCGAAGCTCCTATTTGTTTTTAGAATAGATCTTATTATAACATGTGATTGTTTTTCAAAATAAATAGAAGAGGGTTTTCGTTTCGGAATAAAAACTCTATGGGAATGTTGGAAGGATTTCGGTCCAAGTTTGGAAGGGGTCAGACCCTCTTTACATATTTTGAGAGGGCATCGGTACTGGCTTATAGCGAAGTTTGTGATATACTAGTTGATGGTTTAAAAATGGAGTATTCCGTTGAATATATAGATAATAGTAATAGAAGGGGTCAGGTTTGATGGCAAATGAATTTCGAATTTGTGATGAGTGCCAAGCGACCAATATAAAAACTCTTATCCCACGGCTGAAAAAAGTCGATGCTGAAGCAACGATCGATATCAAATGTCAGTCGTATTGTGGACCAGGGAGAAAAAAGTCGTTTGCATTTGTAAATAATCGTCCGGTCGCAGCACCAGATGAAGATCAACTTATCGATAAAGTGATGAAAAAGCTAAATAAGTAATCCCAGTTGACCAATTAACTGGGATTTTTTATGTTCTCTAGTCGTTAGGGGTCAGACCCCGCTGTGGTACGGTGAAGAGGGAAAGAGGGGTCAGACCCAGGGCTGTTGATTAACCAAAATTTAGTAGATACAAGCATATAAAAAGACAAAGAAAGCCATCTCCGTTAAAGTGTAGTTACCGCTAACAAACACAAAGGAGAATGGCTTTCCATGAACAAGATT
>NZ_JAOANA010000055.1:0-1915 GCF_032335535.1 Alkalihalobacillus sp. MEB130 | reverse complement strand
TGTAACCGTCAAGTAGAATTAAACAATTTACCACAATTAATTTTAAACAGTTAATCACAATTAAGATTCAACAGGTGAGATATCAAACAACGCTTTTCTATATTTCATTCGAATACTGTCTGCTTCCTTATCGAAAGTTAGTATTTCACTTCTGTGTAGAAGCCTGTCTAATATTGCCGTTGTTAGAGTGGGGTCCCCTAAAAATTTGCCCCACTCACCTGGCCCTTTGTTTGAAGTTAAAATAAATGCTGCTTTATCATAAATTTCATAAATAAATTGAAAGAATAAATTTGCTTCTTGTGATTCGTAGGTCATATACATAACATCATCAATAATGATTAAATCTGAACCAATAATCCTGTTATAACGTATTTTAGACTTGTTTATATACTCCCTAGTTTTTAAGATATACATAAGTTGATTCATAGAAGTGAATGATACTTGATAGCCTCTTTCTACCGCGTGTATGCCCAATGCGATAGATAAGTGAGTCTTACCAGCCCCAGTGGGGCCCATCATAATTAACGTAAAGTATTCCTCAATCCAATTTAATTCCTTTAAAATGTTTAGCTGCTTTTCACCTACAGCTGATTGTTCTTTTAAGTCGTAAGTATCAAATGTCAGTTTATCGGGGAATTCAGCCCATTTCATGCGCTTTTCTGTATTCTTAATCTCCCTACAATTTATTTCATAACTTAGTAGCTCATGAACGAGCTCATGGTAAGTCCAATTTTTAGACTCTGCTTCTCTAAGGAATGCTGGTAATTCTTTTGCCGTCTCTGCGAGACGGAGAGTACGGCATTTGTCTTGTAAGACTTCAAATGGATGACTCATTATTTGTTACCTCCAGACAAGACTTTCAAATACACTTCGTCAGAGCGTTCTGGTGCCACAAGATCTTTATACTTTTGATTTGGCACTATAGCTTCAGGGATAGCTCTTTGGTGTTGTATAAATAGAGAATGTGCAACATCTCTGAAATCATTTGCACTAGTGAGCTGAAGTCTTATCATTTCTTGAACTGCAAGTTCGATATGATTAGGATATCTCTTAATCGTATTTTGAAGTATTTTTAACTGATCAATTAAATGACGTGGATACCGATCTTTCAATTGATCAATGAGCCATTGAATACCTTCTTTATCAATAAATATGTCTTCAATTTCTTTTATTAAGAGTTCTCTTTTTGATGATTTACTTTCACGGTGGAGTGGATCAGTTATAGTTTCACCTTTCCCTTTGAAAATAAGATGTTTAGCTAAAATATTACCTGTCTGTTTAAGACGAATATACACATATTTCTCGTCTGTTTGGACATATGCAATATTAGGTGCGTTAGGTCTAAACGTCCCTTTTGGGACGCTATACCGATTGCCATCAAATCGAATCACATTGTCCTTTTGAATGGTTCTTGTTATACTAGGTTCGAGAATATTCTCAAATATATAGGTACCAGAGACTTTCTTTAAGTGCTGCTTTTCCAGGGCGTGCACTTCTGAAGGTCTTTTTTTAGTATTATGATGAACCTTGTAATTACCTGTGCGTTTCAACCATGCGTGACTTGAAAGGTTCCAATCTGCCAAATTGTCATACACTCGATTTTTACTGAAGTTATTTTTAACAAATTTCACAACCTGTTCAATCTTCCCTTTAGATTCAGGATCACTCTTTCTACAAAGATAAATGTTGAATTGACGTGCTAGATGATACTTTGTGAATTCAGCTGTCATGATCAAGTCACCAGCATTTTCACTAACAGCTAGTAGCGCATCTTGATCGTATACCATCTCAAACGGTATCCCCTCAAAATAATGGAAAGCATTCTCATGCATTCTAATTACATCTGAGGTACGAAACGGTCGGTCAAGCCACTCCACGTACTTATAACGAGAATGGGCTAATACAAATGCAATAA
>NZ_JAOANA010000054.1:0-2061 GCF_032335535.1 Alkalihalobacillus sp. MEB130 | reverse complement strand
ACTACCGTGCCGGTTCAAGTCCGGCCCTCGGCACCAATTAAATAAGCGCCCTTAGCTCAGCTGGATAGAGTGTTTGACTACGAATCAAAAGGTCGGGAGTTCGAATCTCTCAGGGCGCGCCATATTATTTCAATTACGGGAAGTGGCTCAGCTTGGTAGAGCACCTGGTTTGGGACCAGGGGGTCGCAGGTTCAAATCCTGTCTTCCCGACCAGATAATGTAATATGCGGGTGTAGTTTAGTGGTAAAACCTCAGCCACGAGCAAAACTTCTGCCGAATAAGCTACGAGTTGTCTCGACGCATTCACTTCTATGAAATTCGAGAAGAGGAAGAGACATGCTAGTGCGGGGATTTAATTTTATGAAAAAAAACAAGTCAATATGCGGGTGTAGTTTAGTGGTAAAACCTCAGCCTTCCAAGCTGATGTCGTGAGTTCGATTCTCATCACCCGCTCTTCTATTTACACTGTGGGCCTGTAGCTCAGCTGGTTAGAGCGCACGCCTGATAAGCGTGAGGTCGGTGGTTCGAGTCCACTCAGGCCCATATTATTCCACAGTAGCTCAGTGGTAGAGCAATCGGCTGTTAACCGATCGGTCGTAGGTTCGAGTCCTACCTGTGGAGCCAAACAATGGCCCGTTGGTCAAGCGGTTAAGACACCGCCCTTTCACGGCGGTAACACGGGTTCGAATCCCGTACGGGTCACCATAAATAGTGGAGGATTAGCTCAGCTGGGAGAGCACCTGCCTTACAAGCAGGGGGTCGGCGGTTCGATCCCGTCATCCTCCACCATTTCTTTAAAATAACGCGGGGTGGAGCATGTAGCGAAACATCGTCGAGTAATCTTCGACATGTCTTAACGCATTTACTTCTAAGTGTTGCTACAAGAGGAAAAGACAACATCATTGAAAAGCATCATCGGTTTACTTTAAAACGACGCGGGGTGGAGCAGCCTGGTAGCTCGTCGGGCTCATAACCCGAAGGTCGGCGGTTCAAATCCGTCCCCCGCAATACCATATGGTCCGGTAGTTCAGTTGGTTAGAATGCCTGCCTGTCACGCAGGAGGTCGCGGGTTCGAGTCCCGTCCGGACCGCCATTTATATAGTATTGTGGCTCAGTAGCTCAGTCGGTAGAGCAATGGACTGAAAATCCATGTGTCGGCGGTTCGATTCCGTCCTGAGCCACCTTTTGCCGGCCTAGCTCAATTGGTAGAGCAACTGACTTGTAATCAGTAGGTTGGGGGTTCAAGTCCTCTGGCCGGCATCGTTTTTTCTTTATTATTATAAGGTATTGTAAATTACTTCATTGATAATATTGAAAAAGTCATTAATTCTTGAATAAATAGCAAGAGTCATTAGCTCAGTTACGAGCAAAGCTTATTGAACTGCTACAAGTTGTTCTGACGCAATCAGCAACAGAGCTTAACTAGTTGAGGAAAGAACAGGTAAAACGACGAAGCGATATATCGTCCATAAGCATCATGAGTTACTTCATTGAATAAACAGCAAGAGCCATTAGCTCAGTTGGTAGAGCATCTGACTTTTAATCAGAGGGTCGAAGGTTCGAGTCCTTCATGGCTCACCATTAGCAATAATTTTTCTGCGGGTGTGGCGGAATTGGCAGACGCGCTAGACTTAGGATCTAGTGTCTTATGACGTGGGGGTTCGACTCCCTTCACCCGCACCATTTATTACCAAGTTGAATTCTTAGAAAAAGGGTTGCGGGTAATAGATGAATCTGATATATTAGTTATTGTCGCTGCTACATGCAGTGTTTTACTTTCGGAAATAGTTGCGTAGAACTAGGTATTGTGATATAATAAATTATGTTGCTCTACTTCTAAAAGTGATGCAGAACATAGTTCTTTGAAAACTGAACAAAAGCCAAGCGAATTAAAGAGATTATATAATCTCGTCAAAGAAATTTACCCGATAGGGAAATTTCATCCTTAATTTATTGCATTGCTAGCGTAATGCGAAATTGAGCTAATCAAACACTTTTATGGAGAGTTTGATCCTGGCTCAGGACGAACGCTGGCGGCGTGCCTAATACATGCAAGTCGAG
>NZ_JAOANA010000053.1:0-2171 GCF_032335535.1 Alkalihalobacillus sp. MEB130 | reverse complement strand
TGTAAATGTCAAGCTAACGATGTACATTTTTGATCATTTAAGAATGTACAAAATTAATCATCATCTTTTTCTAAGTGGTCTTTAATTCTGTATGATGGACCAATAATGTTAACGACTGTTGCATGATGTAACACTCGATCTAAAATGGCATTTGCTAATTTAGTATCCTGGAACACCGCATCCCACTCTTTAAAGCTAATATTTGTAGTCAAAATTGTACTTTTCTTTTCATATCTCAAATCAATTAGCTGAAAGAATAATTTGGCATCTTCTTTATCAATTGGAAGATAACCAATTTCATCGATAATTAATAACTTATACTTCCCATAGTGTTTTAACCGAGTTTCTAAACGGTTTTCTAGCTTTGCTCTTTTCAAATTTAAGATAAGTTCATTACATTTAATAAAATAGGTGCTCGTTCGTTTTTTAGCGGCGGCGATTCCTATGGAAGTAGCTAAGTGTGTTTTGCCAACACCACTAGTTCCCATGAAGACAATATTTTGTTTATCTTCGATAAAACGCAAAGATAGAAAATCAAGAATTTGTTGTTTATTTACCGTTGGTTGAAACTCGAAATCAAACTCATTTACCTCTTTGCGGTGGGGGAAAGCCCCCACCTTAACCATCGAGTTAATCATTGTTCTCTCACGTACATCAATTTCATAATTCGTTAGTTTTACAAGTGTGTCAACGAGAGACAATTCATTTTTGGTACTAAAATCAACGGTATCATTAAGATGAGTAATCATCTGTTTTAAGTTTAAATATTCCAAATTACTTACTAATTGTTGGTAACTGCTATTCAATTTTATACACCTCATCCATCGCCAGTAGATTCTTTTTAGCTAATTCATCAATGTCAGGGTAGTTTGGCATTCCCCGTGTTAACATATCTGTGTAATGTTCTTCTTTGTAATTTAATACCTTTTTACTGACTCGATGTTGGGCGACCAATTCCGTGTTATAATAAACATGTATGTGGTCGTCATAGACTTGTAAACCTACGGTTTTCCCTTTGTATTCAGCTGGTACTGAATACTGGTTTGATTTGTACGTAATCATGCTTGCAGGGTTCACCTTTACAAGCCTGTGTTTTATCTTATAAGAGTCTCTTATTTCTTTCCTTGGTAAGGGGAGTAAGTGACTCTTTTCTTGTTTTAAAGCTAGTATTGGAATCTTTCTGTTACCTTGATTAAAACTTTGATTATGGCGTTCACAAAGCTTTTGTACAAATTGGTAAAGACCTTCGTAAGTGAACTTTCCCTGATACGCATGAATATCATCTAAGAGCTTCATAATACTTTCTACTTTTCCTTTTGTCCTTGGTCTTCCTGCAATACAAGGTTTGACTTCAAATCCACTATCTCTGGCAAACTGTTCAAATCTTTCATTAACCACTCCCTTCGAATACTCTGTTCTATGCTCATCCATTACTGTTTTCATATTGTCTGTTAATATGGTCTTTGGAACACCCCCAATTGCTTCAAAACTCTCCATCAAAAACGACATTAGTACACTTTGTGATTTAGACATGGTTAAACCATAAGACTTGTATCTTGAATTTCCTAACAGGAACACTCCAACATTGACGTAAATAATTTCCCCCTCACACGTTATGTATTTTATGTTCTCTTTCCAATCGAATTGAGCTTGTTCCCCGGGAGGGGTTTCATAACGAACAACAGCTTGCGCTGCATGAGTTCTTTTACCATCGGTAAAGTATGCTTGGAACTCAGATTTGTTTGATATGTATCGGCGGAAAGATGACTGGGAACAATCCAGACCATGATTATCCTTTAAGTACTCCCATAGAACCCTCTTGTAGTAAAAAGTTTGTATTGAATCCTCTGAGAGTAATTCTGAGATAACTCCGTATAACTCATCTATTTTAGACTTTTTATTGCGGGTTTTATTTGGCCCATTCCCTTTTAAATACCGATCCACCGTCCTCCTATCTACACCCAATTCACGGCCTATCTTACTTTTATTTATCTTCATATTTAGGCTCTCCATAAGAAAATTTAATTTTGTTAAATCTTCTAGACTTTTGACTTCTATAGATGTCGTTAAGTTCAACTGTACATGCATCTTCTCCACCTCAGACTTAAGTATGCATGTACACCAGCAAACTGTACATTCTTATGTAATCATATCTGTACATTATTAAATTA
>NZ_JAOANA010000052.1:0-2364 GCF_032335535.1 Alkalihalobacillus sp. MEB130 | reverse complement strand
TGTTTATTGCAAAATAAAAGTGCAGAGCTTTGCAAAGGAAAAATGCAGAGTCCTGCACTTTATTTTATAAGTGCATAAAAAAAGACTTGCCAGTCACCCCAAGTCCCTCTACTGTAATGGTGTCGAATCATTCACAGAGTGGAGGAATATGAAAGGATGCTAGCAATGTCTGATATTCATTGTATCAAAAACTTGAGAAACAACAAGGGTTTATCTATATCTAAGATCCAAAAAACACTTGGTATTAACTGGAGAACCGCTAAGAAGTATGGGGATGGTGAACAATTGCCTCAATCTAAAATAAAGCAAAAGAAAGGAATGATGACTGAAGGTAACTGGGGAGAGATGGTTTCCGATTGGCTCTTTGAGGACAGTAAGTTAAAGAAAAAGTCACGTCGTACGAAGAAAGCTATTTTTGAAGAACTCCAAAGTCATGGATTTCAAGGTTCTTACAGAACTGTTTGTTATTTTGTATCTGATTGGGAGAATAGCCATAATGATCATCACGATAAAGGCCATGATCGCTTAGAACATCCTCCTAGTGAAGCACAGGTAGACTTTGGAATAATGGAAGCAGTTAAAGATGGAGAATTTGTTGATATTCATGCCCTAGTAATGTCTTACCCATGTAGTAATGCAGCCTTTGTTGCACCGTTACCATCGGAGAATCAAGAGTGTTTTCTTCAAGGTCTTAAATTACTGTTTCATCAAGCAAAGGGAGTTCCTAGGAAGATAAGAATTGATAATTTAACGCCTGCCGTAAAGAAAGTAAGGTCAAAGTTTGAAGAAGCAAAATTGACCGAAGCATTCATTCAATTTCAAAATCATTATGGCTTTGAAGTACAAGTTTGTAATCCTCGTAGCGGGCACGAAAAAGGTAACGTAGAAAACAAAGTTGGTTATGTCAGGTATAATTTCTTCCCTACCTCTCCAGTTATAAATAGTTACGAGGATTTGACTGAAACACTTCGTATTAAGCTTGAAAAAGATCGGCAAAGGCTTCACTACGAAAAGGAAGTAATGATCGAAGATCTCTGGAATGAGGAGAAGAAACATTTACTAGAATTGCCAGCAGAAGAATATCCTATTTTCAAAGAGATTGAAGCTAAGGTAAATAAGTTTAATGAGGCCAAGTTAGATAATGTATTAATCCATATTCCCAAAGCTTCAAATTACCCTAGTATTTATTTCATTTTGTCTTGGGATAAATTTAAAGCTGTTTCTCCTGATGGTGAAATTTTATTAGAAGATTTTAGGCCGTACATGAATAAAAAACGAGCTATTCCTTGGTTATCTGTTTTTAAAGATTGGATTAGAAAACCAAGAGTTGTTCCTTATTCAAGATATCAAAAGTACTTACCAGGAAGAATTAACGATTATTTAATGGTTGATGATTTAATCGTTCGGAAAGCTCGCTTAACAGAGTTAGTAAGTTTACTCGTTACGCATGATATGAAAAGAATAAATGAAGAATTTTATGATTTGATATCTTGTCAGAATGAAAATCCCTTTGGGATTGATTGGTCGCTGTACGATTCCTTAGCACCCTCAAATGGGAGGGATAATTCATGAGTGATCCAATCCGTAGTATGTGTAAATCTTTAAGACTTGCTTATGTAGCTGAAATCTATGAAACAATACCTTTTGAATCACCATCTCAATTTTTGGAGGCTATATTTAATAAGGAATTTAGTTTGCGGGAAAAAGCAAAAGTACAGCGACTAATTAAAAATGCCAAATTTCTTGATTCTAAAAGTCTAAGTAATTATGAGTGGAATGACAGGATTAGATTTCCTGCACAAATAGATAAAGAAGCTCTTATGAGCCTTGATTTCATTAAGCAGCAACAGAACGTGGTTTTAATAGGTTCTCCTGGTACGGGTAAAACTCACTTGGCGACTGGTCTAGGGAGAAAAGCATGCGAGATGGGACATGAAGTTAGATTCTTTCGCGTATCCCATCTAATAGAGCAATTGGAACATGCATTTAAACAGGATAAGTTGCCTTCTTTTAGGAAAAAGTTTGAAAAGGTAGATTTGATCATTTTGGATGAGATGGGGTACCTCCCTTTTAGCAAGGAGGGATCAGAGTTACTATTTCAACTTATTGCAGAATGGTACGAACAAAAAAGTTTGATCATCACATCAAATTTAGAGTTTAGCCAGTGGAATCGCATATTTATTGACTCTAGGCTTACTGCAGCGTTGGTGGACCGATTAATTCACCACGCTCATGTCTTAACATATAGTGGCGGAAGCTACAGGCTTTCGAACGCTTTATCAAAGGCAAGATAATTAAATTATTGGGTGGCAAAACTCTGCACTATTTCTTGCATTTTTCTGCACTTTTGTCTTGCAAAATACA
>NZ_JAOANA010000051.1:0-2822 GCF_032335535.1 Alkalihalobacillus sp. MEB130 | reverse complement strand
TGAATACAGCCAAGGGATTTTACCACCCTTGCCATCTTTTTTACCACTCTCCGCCAGGGAATTTACCACGCTACGCCAACATGTTTACCAAAAAAGCCCTACAGATTAACATTCTAGTAACCTGATAGGGCTTTTATTATTAATTAACTATTTAGAGTGGTTACTGAAGTAATCGAAGATTATCTTTCTAGTCCCTTCAAATATATCTTCCTCAGTCCAGCTATAAGGAACAGGTTCCTCGCCGTATACCTCTAAAAGCTTTTCATTTAGTTCCTTTGGGAAAGGAATCCAGGTTTTGTAACCCACCCAATAATAGTATTCTTCAATCTTCTGAATCTCCCTAGTGGTTAATGTGGCCATATTAAGGTTACCTGCCTAACCCATGACGCTCACGCATAGAAACTTCTCCATCTAGAAGAATTTGATAGGAGTCATGAATAATACGATCTAAGATTGCTTCCGCAATCGTTTCATTTCCTAGCTTTAAATGCCATCCATTAGGATCAATCTGTGAACAGAATATAGTGGAACCCACCTTATGACGAGCTTCTGTAATTTCCAAGAGGATTGCTGCTTCATCCGTTGTTAAATCTGTTAATAGCCACTCATCTAGGATAAGGAGGTCTACTTTCGTATATTTCTTTATGCTCTTCCGATAACTTCCGTCGGCTGCTAATTTAGCGAGTGACAGCTCATCTAGTAATTCTGGTAACCGAATATATTTAACGTTGAAAAACTGACGACAAGCAGATACTCCGAATGCAGTAGCTAAGAATGACTTTCCTGAACCAGTAGGTCCTTTTAATATAATGTTGTGACTATCAAGGATATAAGTACAATTAGCCAACTTCAAAATCAACTCTTTGTTTAGTCTTCTATCCTCATGATATTCTAGGTCTTCAATACATGCATTGGAGTTAAGAAAAGTCGCAGTTTTGATTAACCGCTGAAGCTTATTACTCTTTCTGCGGGCATGTTCTAAATCGACAAGTAAACTAAAACGATCTTCAAAAGTCATTTTTTGAAATTCTTTATTCGCTGCTTGTTCCTTATATGCTTCTGCCATGCCACTTAATTTCATCTCTAATAATTTTGTTAATGTTTGTTCATTCATCATTTATCCGTTCCCCCATAGTATGAAGCTCCACGTGTAAAGCCGTAATTGTTTGTGTTTATTTCTGTTTTCCGTTTTAATTCTTGCTCTGCGTCATTCTTCTTGTTAGTCTTCAGTAGCGTTTGGATACTTTTGACCGTTGGTCTTTTAGTCATTGAGAGTACCATCTTACAAGCACGTTCAATCTCATATTTTGTGTATCGACGCTCAAACTTCTTCAAAGAAAATATAGATTGTAGGGCTAGCTTCTCTGTTTGTGAAGTATCTAAAAGATATCGAATTACGCTTAACGTTGATTCTCCGATATTTTCTGCCCATTCAATCGCAGCTTCTGGGGTTTGATCAACGAATAATTTGTGATTATCTGGCATATGGTCGTGAATGGTGGTAGTTTGTCCGAATTTCCCATATAATCGTTTATGAGAGGCAATTCTCATATGATTAAAAAATACTTCTATGAGGTTATCGGACACTCTCACCTCGACTTCTCGATTGATATATTCGTATGGCACGGAATAAAACATACTATCGAAAGAAACGTGATAGTCAGGTGCTACAGTTGTCTTTTTCCATTCAGACATTTTATAAGGTGCTGTTGGAAGGGGAGAAAGCGCAAATTTCTCCTCTTCTTCAAAGGCAGACAAACGAGACCCTTTTTTCCGAGTGAAGGGTCTTTTATTAAATTCATCTAATTTCTGCCTAACCTCTTCGTTCAATTCATCAATTGTGAAGCAATGCGTATTTCTTAATGCTGCAATGATCCAGGTAGAGATAACTCCAACCGAACCTTCTACACTAGCTTTATCTTTGGGAGTACGCACCCTCGCAGGCATGACGACAGTGTTGTAGTAGTCTGCCATCTCCTTATAGGCAGGATTTAATATTAATTCCCTGGTCGTATGCTTCGTTACACTCGTTTTTAGATTGTCTGGAACGACAATCTGAGTCGTTCCACCAAAATATTTATACGCATTATTGTGCAGTGTAATCCATGAATGCGAATCCATAGATAAGCTTGCTTCTGCGTATGATAATTGGCTGCATGGCAGGGTCGCAACGAACATATAAGCTTTTACCTTTTCTCCAGTATCTCTATCAATGATGAATGCTGTGGAACCCGCCCAATCGACTTCCATGATTTCGCCTGGTTTTCTGCGAATGCGCAAAGTAGCTTTGTACTTATCTGCATAATTACTGTAATGACGCAAAAAACTACGATAAGAGTATGGAATCTTCTGGCTCGCTCTACATTCAGCTTCATATTCATGGTGGAGAAGTGAAAGTGTGACATTGGGCTTTGCCAACTCTTCATGAATATAGTCAAAGTTCAAAGGGTGTCGACCTGAAGCCTCTAATGTCTTCTCAGGAAAAAGAAATTCCTCAATCCACTTATCCGTCATTTCTTCCTCTAACGGACAGACTAACCCCTTCTTTTCGGCAAGACCGATGATCTCTGTTACTTTTTGACGAGAATGCCCAGTACTTGAAGCAATGCCTCTAAGGCTGATGCCCTCATCGTGTAATTCCAATATCTTTCGATAATGAATCATACAAAAATACCTCCTGAATAATAATGGCACACCTGAAGGTGTGCTCAATAATTATACAGAAGGTATAGCGGTAAACAGCTTGTCATTTGCTGGTACATTTCTTGTCACTAGGTGGTAAATAGAATGTCATTGGTGGTACATTTCACTGGCCGTAATCA
>NZ_JAOANA010000050.1:0-2910 GCF_032335535.1 Alkalihalobacillus sp. MEB130 | reverse complement strand
GTGGCGATAGCGAAGAGGTCACACCCGTTCCCATGCCGAACACGGTCGTTAAGCTCTTTTGCGCCGATGGTAGTTGGGGGCTTCCCCCTGTGAGAGTAGGACGTTGCCAGGCTTTTATAGGACTAACTGTGTTAGTCCTATTTTGTTCTGTAATATTGGGGCCTTAGCTCAGCTGGGAGAGCGCCTGCCTTGCACGCAGGAGGTCAGCGGTTCGATCCCGCTAGGCTCCACCAAGTATTTCATGCCAATTTCGGTGTAGATGAGCTAGCTAGTGCATACGGTTCATTTACGAATGAGATATGAGGTTGTGTGGGGGAATTCATGGCTGCCACAATTATAAAGAGGACCCTTAGCTCAGTTGGTCAGAGCACTCGGCTCATAACCGATTGGTCGTAGGTTCGAGTCCTACAGGGTCCACCACTAAATAATACGGAGGAGTACCCAAGTCCGGCTGAAGGGATCGGTCTTGAAAACCGACAGGCGGGTTAAACCGCGCGGGGGTTCGAATCCCTCCTCCTCCGCCATTTATAGAGATTGTGGTTCTGACATTTGTGGGTTGATTCCGATCATCGCTCCATAAGAAGAACAATCTATTGGGCTATCGCCAAGCGGTAAGGCAACGGATTTTGATTCCGTCATGCGTAGGTTCGAATCCTGCTAGCCCAGCCATTACATGCGGAAGTAGTTCAGTGGTAGAACACCACCTTGCCAAGGTGGGGGTCGCGAGTTCGAATCTCGTCTTCCGCTCTTTATTTAAATATTTTCATTAAAAGTCCTAGCCGGGGTGGTGGAATTGGCAGACACACAGGACTTAAAATCCTGCGGTAGGTGACTACCGTGCCGGTTCAAGTCCGGCCCTCGGCACCAATTAAATAAGCGCCCTTAGCTCAGCTGGATAGAGTGTTTGACTACGAATCAAAAGGTCGGGAGTTCGAATCTCTCAGGGCGCGCTCTTAAAATATATACGGGAAGTGGCTCAGCTTGGTAGAGCACCTGGTTTGGGACCAGGGGGTCGCAGGTTCAAATCCTGTCTTCCCGACCAGAGAGTCAAATAATGTAACATGCGGGTGTAGTTTAGTGGTAAAACCTCAGCCACGAGTAATGCTTCTGCCGAATAAGCTACGAGTTGTCTCGACGCATTTGCTTCTGCGAATTACTAGAAGAGGAAGAGACATGTTTGGTCGGTTTTAATTTTATGGTGCAAATCAATTCAACATGCGGGTGTAGTTTAGTGGTAAAACCTCAGCCTTCCAAGCTGATGTCGTGAGTTCGATTCTCATCACCCGCTCTTAGGAAATTACTGTGGGCCTGTAGCTCAGCTGGTTAGAGCGCACGCCTGATAAGCGTGAGGTCGGTGGTTCGAGTCCACTCAGGCCCATTTTATTCCACAGTAGCTCAGTGGTAGAGCAATCGGCTGTTAACCGATCGGTCGTAGGTTCGAGTCCTACCTGTGGAGCCATATATGGCCCGTTGGTCAAGCGGTTAAGACACCGCCCTTTCACGGCGGTAACACGGGTTCGAATCCCGTACGGGTCACCATAATAGTGGAGGATTAGCTCAGCTGGGAGAGCACCTGCCTTACAAGCAGGGGGTCGGCGGTTCGATCCCGTCATCCTCCACCATTTCTTTAAAACGACGCGGGGTGGAGCATGTAGCGAAACATCATCGATTAATCTTCGACATGTCTTGACGCATATACTTCTAAGTGTTGCTAGAAGAGGAAAAGACAACATCATTGAAAAGCATCATCGGTTTACTTTAAAACGACGCGGGGTGGAGCAGCCTGGTAGCTCGTCGGGCTCATAACCCGAAGGTCGGCGGTTCAAATCCGTCCCCCGCAATACCATATGGTCCGGTAGTTCAGTTGGTTAGAATGCCTGCCTGTCACGCAGGAGGTCGCGGGTTCGAGTCCCGTCCGGACCGCCATTTAAATAATCTTGTGGCTCAGTAGCTCAGTCGGTAGAGCAATGGACTGAAAATCCATGTGTCGGCGGTTCGATTCCGTCCTGAGCCACCATTTGCCGGCCTAGCTCAATTGGTAGAGCAACTGACTTGTAATCAGTAGGTTGGGGGTTCAAGTCCTCTGGCCGGCACCATTTTTCTTATTCATTATTCATGGATACTATCTATGAAAAAGGCAAGAGCCATTAGCTCAGTTACGAGCAAAGCGCCTTGAACTGCTACGAGTTGTTCTGACGCAATCAGCAACGGAGCTTAACTAGTAGAGGAAAGAACAGGTAAAACGGCGAAGCAATACATCGTCCGTAATCATCATGAGATACTTCATTGAATAAAAAGCAAGAGCCATTAGCTCAGTTGGTAGAGCATCTGACTTTTAATCAGAGGGTCGAAGGTTCGAGTCCTTCATGGCTCACCATTACTATTAATTTTATCTGCGGGTGTGGCGGAATTGGCAGACGCGCTAGACTTAGGATCTAGTGTCTTATGACGTGGGGGTTCGACTCCCTTCACCCGCACCATTTATTACCAAGAAGAATTCTATGAAAAAGGGTTGCAGGTAATAGGTGAATCTGATATATTAGTAATTGTCTCTGCTAAATGCAGTGTTTTACTTTCAGAAGTGATTGCGCAGAACTTGGTGTTGTGATATAATAAATTATGTTACTTCACTTCCAAAGTGATGCAGAAAATAGTTCTTTGAAAACTGAACAAAAGCCAAGCGAATTAAAGAGATTATTAAATCTCGTCAATTTTTATCATCGTTTTATTAAAAATGATGAAGTATCGTTAGCGATACATTTTGAGCTATGTTCCATCACTAAAGTGATGAAACTCAAACACTTTTATGGAGAGTTTGATCCTGGCTCAGGACGAACGCTGGCGGCGTGCCTAATACATGCAAGTCGAGCGGACTGATTAAGAGCTTGCTCTTATGACGTTAGCGGCGGA
>NZ_JAOANA010000049.1:0-3338 GCF_032335535.1 Alkalihalobacillus sp. MEB130 | reverse complement strand
ACATCGTGTCCCCCTGTGAGACGAACCCTTTCTCTTCGTAGACCGACATGAGATACATCTATGAAAATGCTTCGTGAAGAACCTTCCCCGTAGAAGAGAAAGGGTGAGCCAGGACGTTGCCAGGCGGACACGCTCCATATAGAAGGGGAGAGGTTAAGGATTCACGTGACATTAATAGAGCAGCAGAAACAGCATCTTCTTCGAATAAGCCGATCCGATGGTAACATCGTGAGTAAGCTAGTCTGAAATTAGTAATTGACCATAATAAAATTTACGGATTTATACTTAAGATTAGTCAAGAGATTTTAACCCTTGGAATGAAATTGAGAAAGCTTTAAAACCATAAAGTTGAAGAGCCAACATCTTCATCGAAATAGAAAATACCGTATTGAGTGTATATAAGTGGACTGTAGTTCCCCTATATTCATAATAAAAGGGGTTTTGGCATTCTAGGTGGACTGACATTTCTCTATTTTGGTTTTGTTGGGCGAGTTTGTAGATAAAGCTCTAGGTCGGGGCTATGCCCTTTTACAATGACATCAGAAATAATTCTTGAAAGAATCATACTATACACTGTTCCATTATCACCAAACCCAAACAAGAAGTGACAATTTGGATATTCATCGTATTTTCCGATGATAGGGAGTCCATCATTTGTACCTCCGTAAAAAGCAGTTGCATAATATTCTGGCTCTACATTTATATCAGGGAAAAGCTTATTAAACTCAAGCAGTAGCTTATCTCTTTTACTAATTAATTTACGATCACGTACTTCTGCGTAGGGGGTGTTTTCGTCTAAGCCACCAATGATGATACGGTTATCCTTAGTTGTACGAATAAAGGTATAAGGTCGTGCGGTTTCCCAGATCAGGGTTTTATTGTACCATGATGAAAAATCCTCTACTGGTTTTGTTGTGACTATATATGTACTGACAAAGGAAGTTTTCTTTTCTTTCTTTATATCCATTCCTTCATAGCCACATGCAACAATTACATGACGTGCTTGGATGGATTGATTGTTTTTCGTTCGTATGGTCGCTTTTGTTTTCTCGAACTTCTTTCCGTTAACTTCAGTATGTTCAAATATTTTTACTCCTTTTTTTGCAGCGTAATCAAATAAATTATGAGTAAAAGTAAATGGGTTTATTTCGGCGTCATCATAAGAATAAAGAGCAGCATCCTTTTTAAAAGGGTATCGACCTTCAATTTGTTCGGCTGATAAAAAATCCACTGGAAACTTTTCCTCGACTAATAAATTGTATTCTTTTTGTAATTTCTGTATGTCTTCTTTATAGCTAGCAAAGTATAATGAATCTCTTCTAGTAAATTCACAATCAATCTTCCCGATTGAAGAAGCTTTCTCAATATCATTTATGGCTTGTTTACATAATTGTAAATGTCTTGAGACATAAGGTCTGCCAAAGCTATTTACTAAATCTGAAAACAATCTTTCTCCAGAATATTGAATGATAGCTGTATTTGTAGTGGTACTGCCACTACCGATTGTATACTTTTCAACAACCACGACATGTAAGCCCGAATCTGCTAACAAGTAGGCACATTGAGCACTAGAGCTTCCGCCGCCAATAATAAGAACATCGCAATCAAGATTCTCTTGCAGTTGAGGGTAACTAGGAGGATTTTTTAGTGTAGTAGGCCAATAATAAGTACCGGTTTGTAAGTTCATGTGGCTACTCCTTTTTTGCTTTAAATATGAGTACATAGCTCGGCTTTCTTTTATACGAGTATTATTACCAAGCTATAGTTCTTCAATTAATTTATTTTTAAAACAAGCTTTCCATTTCCTATCCCTTTTGCAAGCTGTTCAAAAGCCTGAGGTGCTTGCTCGAGTGGGAGAGTTGTACCTATAATAGGCTGAAGTGCACCACTTTTTAACATGTCTACTACACCATTGATACTTTGCTCATATTCATCTTTTGGTGCGTTCCAAAGAGCTGTTGCTAAAATATCACATTCTTTTTGCATAGCAAGTCGTGGGTTTATTTCAATTGAACCACGATTTCCAACAATCACAATTTTACCAAATGGCGCAATCAGCTTTAAATCTGTTTCTAAATTACGGTTTGCTAAAAATTCAATAATTACGTCGGGTCCCTTACCATTTGTTAAAGCTAAGACATCATCAATCGAAGCTTCAGTCACATGATCTATGACCATATCTGCGCCAGCTTGCTGCACCATTTTTTTCCCCTTTGGCTTACTGGCTGTTCCAATTACGTTAGCACCGTGAGACTTGGCCATTTGTACAACCTGTAGTCCAACCCCGCCACTGGCTCCATGAATCAATACAGTTTGACCGGGCTTAAGGCTGGCTCGATGAAATAATGCACGATATGCAGTTAATGCTGGTACCCCTAAGGCTGCACCTTGTTCAAAGGAAACATTGTTTGGTAAGGGATGAACCGAATTTGCATCACAAACGATTTTCTCTGCAAATGTGCCCGTACTTTTACTTTGCATTAAGGATGAGATAAATACACGATCACCAACACAAACATTTGTGACTCCATCCCCAACAGCTTCTACAATCCCTGCACCATCTAAACCTGGGGTATAAGGCAACTGAGGTATATTAAACGAATATGTACCTGTTAATGTGTAAGTATCACTCGGATTGACACCTGCCGTATATAAGCGAACACATACTTCTCCTTTTCCCGCTATTATATCCTCCACGTCTGTATATACTAATTTCTCAGATCCGCCAAATTGTGTAACTTGAATTGCTTTCACATGATCAACCTCCTTATCGTTATTATATATTAAAGGTTTAACTTCTATAGACTTGTCTTCGCTCGATTTACTTTGACTCACTTTGGGGTTTGGGGGAGATATTTTAAATTCTAGTTAAATAATTAAGTTTGTTATTATTATCAATGTGTGATAGAGTATTAAATCTAGTCGCAAAAAAAGTTATAAAATAAATATTGCGCAGAATTTGCACTTATGATATATTATTACTTGTCGCTACGAATGATTCATTGATTCGATAGTGATCGCGCGAAAAACTTTCAAAAAAGGTATTGCGCGGAATGAGATGTTATGTTATGATAATAAATGTCGCTGAGGAAACAGTGATAAACGAGTTCTTTGAAAACTGAACAAAAGCCAAGCGAAAAGAGATACATGATATCTCAGGGATTTTCGAGAAAATCCCAATTAGAAATTTACCCGATAGGGCAAATTTCACCCTTAATTTATTGCATTGCTAGCGTAATGCGAATTTGAGCTTACTCAAACACTTTTATGGAGAGTTTGATCCTGGCTCAGGACGAACGCTGGCGGCGTGCCTAATACATGCAAGTCGAGCGGACTGA
>NZ_JAOANA010000048.1:0-4802 GCF_032335535.1 Alkalihalobacillus sp. MEB130 | reverse complement strand
AATCTTGTTCATGGAAAGCCATTCTCCTTTGTGTTTGTTAGCGGTAACTACACTTTAACGGAGATGGCTTTCTTTGTCTTTTTATATGCTTGTATCTACTAAATTTTGGTTAATCAACAGCCCTGGGGTCTGACCCCTTACTTCTTAATATGGATCTGATGGGTGGCTCTTGTCTTCGGCATCTTTAACAGCTTGTTCTGTTTTGGTTGTGCCAATTGGACCAGAGTCAGCTGATTCCATTTCTTTCATCTTCGCAGCAATGCCATCTGCTACTCTCTTTCCGTATTCCGGATCTGCTTTTGTGAAATTCTCGATCATTTGATCTTGAATTTCCTTTCTACATGGAGCTAATGTATTTACTAAATTAGTAATCAGCTCATCACGCTCAAAATCAGAAAACCTTCTATACGTTTCTCCCGCTTGACCAAAGTTATTCGTCCGGTCAATCGTTTCACGCTTTAATTCTCCTTCAACATACGGAGTGTGTTCTTTTCCAGGATTCTTCGCTTCTTTTAGCCCACCAATCGTTGATGGTTCATAGTTCACATGAGGATTTTGATTTGCCCCTTTATCCACTTTGTATTCCATTTGCCCACCGCGTTGGTTCGTTGCTACATGCTTCTTCGGTGAGTTAATCGGCAATTGTAGATAATTGGATCCTACACGGTAACGTTGCGTGTCTGAATAAGAGAACGTTCTCCCTTGTAATAGTTTGTCATCGGAGAAGTCAAGACCATCTACAAGAACACCTGTCCCAAAAGCAGCCTGCTCAACTTCTGCAAAGTAATCTTCCGGATTTTTGTTTAACACCATTTTCCCAACCGGCTGCCACGGAACATCTTCTTTGTACCATAGCTTTGTTGGATCAAGTGGATCGTAATCAAGCTCAGGATGATCATCATCACTAAGAATTTGGACATACAGTTCCCACTCAGGATAATCTCCGTTCTCAATCGCCTCATATAAATCTTGAGTAGCATGGTTGAAATTCATCGATTGAATCTCATCTGCTTCTTTTTGCGTTAAGTTCTTAATTCCTTGCTTCGGTTCCCAGTGATACTTAACTAACACACCTTTTCCTTCTTCGTTTACCCATTTGTATGTATTCACACCAGACCCTTGCATCATGCGGTAATTTGCTGGAATGCCCCATGGTGAAAACAAGAACGTAACCATATGAGTAGCTTCAGGAGTATTGGAAACAAAATCAAAAATTCGCTCTCCATCTTGAATGTTCGTGACAGGATCTGGCTTAAACGCATGCACCAAATCTGGGAACTTTAAAGGGTCACGAATAAAGAAAATCTTTAAATTATTTCCAACTAAATCCCAGTTTCCATCTTCCGTATAAAACTTTACAGCAAATCCTCTTGGGTCACGTAACGTCTCAGGAGAATGACCTCCATGAACAACAGAAGAAAAACGAACGAATACCGGCGTTTGTTTTCCTTTTTCTTGGAACACTTTCGCTCTCGTATATTTTGAAACAGGCTCATCACCAACAGTGCCATACGATTCAAAATACCCATGTGCCCCTGCACCACGAGCATGAACGACACGCTCAGGAATGCGCTCACGATCAAAATGACTAATTTTCTCTAAAAAATCATAGTTCTCAAGCGTTGTAGGACCACGATTTCCAACAGTACGGACATTCTGATTATTCGTAACAGGATGTCCTTGCCTATTCGTTAACGTGTCCTCTGTCTCATTGGATCCAGTAGGTTTGTTATTCTCTTCCAAATGTATTCCCTCCTTTTACTTACAGTTACCAATATGTCCAACTACATTTTATTCAAAACAAAAATTGGAAAACTTTCTCAAACAAAAAAGGGTGCCTCAAAGGTCCGATTAAAGACCTGTAAGAGACAACCCTATTTCCTTATTCTATAATTAGTTCAAAACTGGTTTCGCATAAATAATATATCGATCTGGTGCGGCTCCAACAAAATTAAACGGATAACATGTCGATAACGTTAAAATCTCATCTGGAGCGGTAGACCGAATCACTGTACGATCATCAGCATCAACAATTTCAGACTCGTACATTTCATAAGTAAATTCGCCGTACGGCATTTTTACGATAAACTCATCTCCATTTTCTAGTTTCCCAAAATCTCGAAAAACCGTATCACGGTGACCAGAAAGTAAGATTTGATCATTCTGCCCTGGTAAAACCGTGGTTGTATAATGTCCGACTCCACGACTTAATTCATCTTCATCAGTACCAGAAATGATAGGAATCTCTTTTTCTAACCGCGGAATATATAACGCACCAATCACATCTCCATCTATAAAATCCATATCATCAGCCGTCATCACTTCCTCTTTCGATTCAGCTAAAATTTTCTGAGCCTCAGCCATAGATTCATTTTGTTTTGTATACGTCTGATATAATTCAAACCCACCAAAAGCTAAAAATCCTAACCCAAGAAGAATAATGATGCGTGCAAGTACTTTCATAATAAAGTCGCTCCTTTTGATCAATCCAACTAGTCTTCTCTCATTATAGCTATATTCTAGTACTAAGTACATAGATTGTGGTTCCTCTAAATGTACCTTCCCCCCAAACGGACACCAGTTCCGCTATTTCACAAAAAACTAACTTTTGAAAGATTTGCCGGACACAGAATCCGCTATTTGCAAAAAATCCGTACATAGACACCCTTATAACACGAAATAGCGGAACCATAGTCCGCATACCATCGTAAAATAACTGCTTTGTCACAGATAACGGAACGTGAGTCCGCTTGATATAGGAGAAGGATCTGTTCCTCCACCCATAATAAAAAAGAAAGCAGACCAACATAACGTCGATCTGCTTTCTTCTTACCAAATTGAATGCGGGTGAAGGGAGTCGAACCCCCACGTCATAAGACACTAGATCCTAAGTCTAGCGCGTCTGCCAATTCCGCCACACCCGCCTATTCAAGATTAAAAAATGGTGAGCCATGAAGGACTCGAACCTTCGACCCTCTGATTAAAAGTCAGATGCTCTACCAACTGAGCTAATGGCTCTTGCTGTTTATACAATGAAGTAACTCATGATGATTACGGACGATGTGTCGCTTCGTTCGTATACCTGTTCTTTCCTCTCCAAGTAAAGCTCTGTTGCTACTTGCGTCAGAACAACTCGAAGCAGTTCAAGAAGCTTTGCTCGTAACTTAGCTAATGGCTCTTGCTGTTTATTCAATGAAGTAACTCATGACACTTCAGAAGATAAATAATTAGATATGGTGGAGGATGACGGGATCGAACCGCCGACCCCCTGCTTGTAAGGCAGGTGCTCTCCCAGCTGAGCTAATCCTCCAGTTATTGGTGACCCGTACGGGATTCGAACCCGTGTTACCGCCGTGAAAGGGCGGTGTCTTAACCGCTTGACCAACGGGCCATTTCTTCGCTCCACAGATAGGAATCAAACCTTCAACGCTGAGGTGCTGTGGAATAATATGGGCCTGAGTGGACTCGAACCACCGACCTCACGCTTATCAGGCGTGCGCTCTAACCAGCTGAGCTACAGGCCCACAGTACTTTCTTAAGAGCGGGTGATGAGAATCGAACTCACGACATCAGCTTGGAAGGCTGAGGTTTTACCACTAAACTACACCCGCATGTTGACTTGATTGTATCATAAAATTGAAACCGCCCAAACATGTCTCTTCCTCTTCTAGTAATTCACAGAAGCAAATGCGTCGAGACAACTCGCAGCTTATTCGGCAGAAGCATTGCTCGTGGCTGAGGTTTTACCACTAAACTACACCCGCATGTTACAGTTATGGTCGGGAAGACAGGATTTGAACCTGCGACCCCCTGGTCCCAAACCAGGTGCTCTACCAAGCTGAGCCACTTCCCGTATATATTTTAAAAACGCGCCCTGAGAGATTCGAACTCCCGACCTTTTGATTCGTAGTCAAACACTCTATCCAGCTGAGCTAAGGGCGCATATCAAAATGGTGCCGAGGGCCGGACTTGAACCGGCACGGTAGTCACCTACCGCAGGATTTTAAGTCCTGTGTGTCTGCCAATTCCACCACCCCGGCTAGGACTTTAAGAAAATAATAAATAAAAGAGCGGAAGACGAGATTCGAACTCGCGACCCCCACCTTGGCAAGGTGGTGTTCTACCACTGAACTACTTCCGCATGTAATAGGTACCCTAATTTACAAATAATGGCGGAGGAAGAGGGATTCGAACCCCCGCGCGGTTTAACCCGCCTGTCGGTTTTCAAGACCGATCCCTTCAGCCGGACTTGGGTATTCCTCCAATATTAGTAAAACTATCAATTAAGGTACATATAATAGCGGCGGAGGGAGTCGAACCCACGACCTCACGGGTATGAACCGTACGCTCTAGCCAGCTGAGCTACACCGCCACAATATCTATGAAAATGGTGGAGCCTAGCGGGATCGAACCGCTGACCTCCTGCGTGCAAGGCAGGCGCTCTCCCAGCTGAGCTAAGGCCCCAATATCACAGAACAAAATAGGACTAACTGTGTTAGTCCTATAAAAGCCTGGCAACGTCCTACTCTCACAGGGGGAAGCCCCCAACTACCATCGGCGCAAAAGAGCTTAACGACCGTGTTCGGCATGGGAACGGGTGTGACCTCTTCGCTATCGCCACCAGACTTTTAAGAGAACAGTTCTCTCAAAACTAGATAATGCTTTTAGAAACGTATCAAGAATATATTGGATAAGTCCTCGACCGATTAGTATCTGTCAGCTCCACGTGTCGCCACGCTTCCACACCAGACCTATCAACCTCATCATCTCTAAGGGGTCTTACTGGATTAACTCCATGGGAA
>NZ_JAOANA010000047.1:0-9315 GCF_032335535.1 Alkalihalobacillus sp. MEB130 | reverse complement strand
CGCCGCCAGCGTTCGTCCTGAGCCAGGATCAAACTCTCCATAAAAGTGTTTGAGTTTCATCACTTTAGTGATGGAACATAGCTCAAAATGTATCGCTAACGATACTTCATCATTTTTAATAAAACGACGAGAAAAAATTGACGAGATATCATGTATCTCTTTTTCGCTTGGCTTTTGTTCAGTTTTCAAAGAACTACTTGTCACTCGATAGCGACTTGAACATCATAACATCCTTCAACATTTGCTGTCAAATGTTTTTTTAAAATGTTTTGTTGTTTTTCATCAGCGCCTCGTCAGCGACAAGTAATAATATATCACCATAAAATTCATAAGTCAACAATATATCTAAATTTATTTTTCAATCGAATAAAAAGTCTTTTCTATCCCCATTACTTTCGTTCCGAGTTTCTCCGTATTAAGGAGGCCTTTCTCAACGAGGTGACGAATTAACAGCTCTAAATCAACGCAATAATCTTCCACTTCATGAAGGGACATTAACTCCGCTATAGAAAACAGATCTCCTTCTTTATCTTCTAATAAAGCTAGAAAATGTTGACTCCCCATCTCTGTTTTAGAGTGAATAGCCAGTTCCGTAGCTAAAATTAATAATTCAATTCGTTTCTCCAAAGACTCTTCACTATATAATAATTCCTGATATAACTTATACGTTTGAGGTTCAATCTGTTTCACCTGTTCCCATACAGTCACTTCCGGGTAAAAACCATGATTGATTAAAGCTAACCTGGCCAAATGATGAAGGGAGTGCATCATATTACTAAACGCATCAAAAAAATGTCCGTTATGAAACAAAGACTTTCCTTCTTCAAACCTTCTCAGCATTTTTGTAAACTGAATTGTCATTTTTTTGGCGCGATCACCTGGGGGAAAAGAATCAATTCTTTCTTTCACTTCTTTTAAAAATTCATTTCGATCAAAAACAATTTTCCCGTTAATTAACCAATCAACCAGTCTTCTATGGTTTCCAACTATTAATGTTTGATGCATCATCGCTTGACTCAAGGAGTGAAACGAAACTCTCTTTTCGCCAATTTTATAATGCTTAACTTCCCATGAAATAGTTTGATTATGATTAATCAGAACGATAACTACATCAAAACCGTCTGTAACCGATAAAGGCAAATATTCTTTTTCTACAAGAAGAATAGCAAGCGTTTCTTCTTCACTCGCTCGGTCTTGATATAGTTGTCGCAATAATACATCCATGTAATTCTTCCCCTCTCTGTGCCTACTGCTACTAAATAAATCACTCTTATTCATACACAGCTTTAAGATTTCAAAATTACAAGTTCTACATTAGTAAGGTATCTCCTGCAAAAGAAAGAAAGAAAGGAAACTTCTTTAACTGTTAACATTTCTTTCAGCGAGAATCTCTTCATTCTATGCTATACTACTACTAGATTTAGGAGGGACTTATAATGGCTCTGAAATATACAAATAAAATTAATAAGATTAGAACATTCGCCTTATCTCTTGTCTTCGTTGGGATTCTTGTTATGTACATTGGTATTTTCTTTAGAGAATCTTACATTATTATGACCTTAGCCATGTTACTAGGTTTTCTTTTTATTATTGGTAGTACCGTTGTTTATTTTTGGATTGGAATGCTTTCCACGAAAACAATCCAAGTCGTCTGTCCAACCTGCGGGGGAGCTACTAAAATGCTAGGTCGTGTTGATGCATGCATGCACTGCAGTGAACCTTTAACGATGGACAAATCATTAGAAGGAAAAGAATTTGACGAAGATTACAATCGAAAGTCTAAGAAGTAGAGCCAGCTCGCTCTACTTCTTTTTTATTTCTTTTCGCAAGAGGCGCTTGCCTCCCTCCCCTCGGAAAGCAAGCGCCTGCAGCGCAATGGAACGGACCCGTGCCAAACAAAAGAAAAAAAAACACCTTTCTCCACGAAAGGTGTTTAATGTTCAACTTTTTCCTTGCATTTCGGACATGTTCCATAGATCTCCATACGGTGACTGTGAACCTTAAATCCAGTTACATGCTCAGCCAAAGTTTCTACTTCATCTAATCCCGGATAATGAAAATCAACAATCTTTCCACAATCCCCACATATAACATGGTAATGATCAGATGTTACTGAATCAAATCTACTCGATGCATCACCATACGTTAACTCTTTTACGATGCCAGCTTCCTTGAATACGCGTAAGTTGTTATATACAGTCGCGACACTCATGTTCGGAAAACGCCCTTCTAAAGCCTTATATATATCATCAGCTGTTGGATGGGTCATTGATTCATAAAGGAATTCTAGTATCGCATGACGTTGTGGAGTCATACGGACGCGGGTGCTCTTCAAAGCATCAAGTGCATCTTGCAAACGATGATCAGACATTGTCATGCACCTCTCTTTCAAGTAACCATTCTTACTTTATAATTAGTATAATATAAAAAAAGTCAACCTGTCAATCGTACAAAAATTCAACTATTTCACCATTGTCAAAAATGGAGCTGCATCTTTTACATCAATGATGAACGAAGTGTAACGATGTGCTTGTTTGCTTTTTCTCTGCTTTCTTTTTTCATAGTTAACACAAACGTCTTTCAACGCTTGTTGAAGGTTCTCAAGATCTCCTTCTTCCACTCCAAATAAGAAAGTCGTATTTCCTTTCTTCCAGAAGCCACCTGAACTGGCCAACTCCGTCATTCGATATCCTTGCTTTTTCAACTGGACTTCCACTTCATCCGCGTATACATTATCAATAATACACACTAAAAGTTTCACGGCTCTTCCTCCATTCTAAATGGCCTTTACCTAAACTATTCTGCTTACTAGGTAGGGGTTCCTACTTTTCTCATATAAATTATGCTTTGGAGAGAGCAATTTTTTTACCTTTTAGCCACTAATTTTCCAATTCTTCTTTGACAAAAGTAAGAGCCTCTTCTACATGATCTTTCACTTTTACTTTCCGCCATTCTTTCACAAGGTTTCCTTGTTTATCAATAATGAAAGTGGAGCGTTCGATTCCCATATATTCTTTCCCAAAGTTCTTCTTCAATTTCCACACACCATACTGCTCTGCCACTTTGTGCTCTTCATCAGCTAATAATAGAAAAGGAAGTTGATACTTTTCTATGAACTTCGCATGTCTTGCTACAGGATCAGGACTCACTCCTAAAATAACTGTATCTAAGTCAGAAAAATCACTGATCTTATCTCGGAAATCACAAGCTTGTGTTGTACATCCAGGCGTCATATCTTTTGGATAAAAATATAATACAATATTTTTCCCTTTAAAATCTTCTAATGATACCATTTCCCCGTTATTTGCTGGCAAGGAAAATAGTGGAGCTTCTTGTCCCATTTCAATTGTCATGTACTTTCATCCTTTCCAAAATCGTTTATTGTAAGCGTAGCTCATGTTTGCTAGGAAAACAACTATTCCTCCTTCTTTGTAACTTGTAAAACAGACGTAACTACAAATGCCGCTGGAAGAATATAGCCAAACAACGCTTGTACCATCGCGATCATGCGCCCAATCCCTACTGGTACTAAATCACCATACCCAACAGATAGAAGAGTGACAGCACTAAAATAGATAATATCTTCTATAAGATGGTTAACGGTCCCTTCCACATGCGAGTTTCCCTCTTTTAACACCTCAAATCCTAGCAGCTCAAGCCCTAAATACAGGTTTGAAAAGGATAAAATCACGGTTATATAGACTAATAATAAGAGCGTGAAATGACGAAGTGAGACTGAATACGCTCCCCTTATAGGACGATATCGTAACAACATTAAGATACTGACAATCGTGCCGATGGTTGTCAGTACTAGCGCGCCAGAAATAATCCAATTCATCCCTCATCCCTCCTCGCTTATTTTTATGAGGATTGTCCATAGTCTAGAATCAGAGAACAAACGAGCTTCCAACGTAAAAAACTTGCCCTCCATCCTTCACTATGGTTGAATACAAACAGAAGACAAAGACATTAGGAGGACTGAGAATGAATTGGTCTCAATCAGAACTTTTATATAAAGAAGCTCAAGAACATATCGTTGGAGGAGTGAACAGTCCCTCTCGCGCTTATAAAGGCGTTGGTGGCGGAACTCCTGTTTTTATGGAAAAAGGACAAGGCGCTTATTTTTGGGATGTTGACGGAAATCGCTACATAGATTATTTAGCTGCATACGGTCCGATTATTACAGGACATGCCCACCCCCATATTACAAAAGCCATTCAAAAAGCTGCAGAAAATGGCGTCTTATACGGAACACCAACAAAGCTCGAAAATACGTTTGCTAAAATGCTAAAAGAGGCCATCCCTTCTCTAGAAAAAGTACGTTTCGTTAACTCAGGAACAGAAGCCGTGATGACCACAATCCGAGTTGCGCGTGCGTATACAGGAAGAGACAAAATCATTAAATTTGCAGGATGTTATCATGGTCACTCTGACCTCGTATTAGTCGCTGCTGGGTCTGGGCCATCGACTCTCGGAACTCCTGACTCTGCTGGAGTAACAAAAAGTATCGCGAAAGAAGTTATTACTGTTCCTTTTAATGATATTGAAGCTTATAAAGAAGCTTTAGAAAAATGGGGAGATGACATTGCGGCTGTTCTTGTTGAACCGATTGTTGGCAATTTCGGCATTGTCGAACCAAAGGAAGGTTTCTTAGAAGCCGTTAATACGCTCACTCATGATGCTGGCGCCCTTGTTATTTACGATGAAGTCATTACGGCTTTTCGTTTCATGTACGGCGGTGCCCAAAATTACCTTGGGGTTGAACCCGACATGACCGCACTCGGCAAGATCATCGGTGGTGGTCTCCCAATTGGGGCTTACGGCGGCAGAGTTGATATTATGGAAAAGGTTGCCCCTCTTGGACCAGCTTATCAAGCAGGTACAATGGCAGGAAATCCAGCTTCTATGAGTGCCGGTATTGCTTGTTTAGAAGTTCTACAAGAAAAAGGACTTTATGAGAAGTTAGATCACCTAGGTGCTTTATTAGAGGAAGGAATTCTATCTCTTGCTAAAAAACATAATCAAACGATAACTGTTAACCGTTTAAAAGGAGCTTTAACGGTCTACTTCACATCAGAAAAAGTGACCAACTACGAACAAGCGGAAGAAACTAACGGAGAGTTGTTCGGTCGTTTCTTTAAAGAAATGTTGCAACGCGGAGTGAATCTTGCTCCTTCTAAATATGAAGCATGGTTTTTAACAATTTCTCATACAGAAGATGATATTAAGGAAACCTTGCAAGCAGTTGATGAATCATTTGCGTCATTAAATAAATAAGCTTATTTTTGAAGGCTAACGTCTAACCAATGCGTCAGACATTAGTCTTCTTTTTTTCATTCCGCAAGAAAACTCTTGATTCCCCCACCTATCCATTGTATAGTACGCTTCGGTGTCATTTTTCTGGGTATGAAAAGAGGACATTTGCAATACTATCAATATCGATGGATTTTTTCATTCCACGCGAACACACAAAGGAGTTTAATGGATATATGAAACTTGGAGCTCGTATATTTAAAACGGGTCTTGCTGTTATGTTATCTCTATATTTAGCAATGTGGCTAAATTTAGAACCACCTATGTTTGCAGCACTCGCTGCAGCAATTGCTGTTCAACCATCTCTGTATCGAACGTTTCAAACGATACTAGAACAAATTCAGGCAAATTTAATTGGAGCTGTATTAGCCGTACTTTTCGTTGTGACGTTTGGACATGATCCATTCGTTGTCGGGCTTGTCGTCATCTTAGCTATTTCCATTATTTTAAAAGTAAAATTAGAGCCAACCACGATTCCGTTAGCGATCGTGACGGTCATTATTATCATGGAAAGCCCTGCAACAGATTTTATTCAATTTGCGACAGGACGTTTTGCCCTCGTTCTTCTTGGCGTTGTGGCTGCTTTTATTATTAATTTATTTTTCCTTCCTCCTAAATACGAAACAAAGCTGTATCATAAGCTTTTATCTGCTTCAGAAGAGATTAATCAATGGACAATGTTGCTCATACGCCACGCTGCTGACCACAGGGCTCTTAAGAAAGATTTAAATCATCTAGAAGAAAAGATGATGAAACTAGAAAATTTGTATTTACTTTATAAAGAAGAACGCAATTACTTTATGAAAAACAAATACGGAAAAGCAAGAAAAGTCGTCTTATACAGGCAAATGCTTGTGACGGCCAAAAAATCACTTTATGTGTTAAAAAACTTAGAAAGACGTTCCGAAATATTGCACTTAATGCCAAATGAAACTCATCAAAAATTTGAAAAGCAACTTCACTATTTATCTTCTTACCACGATCGAATCTTACTGCGCTATATCGGGAAAGTGCATGAAAATCATTCCGAGGAGCTTGTTCAGAAGATGAATATAGGAAAAGAAGAATTGATGAGCTATTATATAGGGCTTCAAAATCAAACTTGTATTGAGTATGATCAATGGCTCCGCCTCTTGCCAGCCGTTTCTCAGATGATTGAGTATCAAGAGCAACTAGAACACCTTGACCATCTTGTAGAAAGTTTCTTCACTTATCATCAGGAAGAAAATGAAGTGAAAATTCGAGAACGGGAAGAAGAATAACGAAAAAGAAGGCTCTACTTATTTAGTAAGTAGGGCCTTCTTTCATCATTGCTAATTAGTGTAACTGCTGTACATCAAACAGCTTTTGATAGCTTCCGTTTCGTTTCATTAATTCATCATGACTTCCCGTTTCAACAATTTCGCCATTTTCAATAACAACGATACGATCGGCGTGAGTAATCGTTGATAGTCGGTGAGCGACAATAAAGGTGGTACGGTCTTTGGCTAGTATTTCTAGTGCTTCTTGAATATAATGTTCACTTTCCAAATCTAGCGCAGATGTGGCCTCATCGAAAATAAGAATAGGCGGATTTTTCAAGAAGACTCGTGCGATCGCTACACGTTGCTTTTGTCCTCCTGAAAGCTTAACCCCTCTCTCTCCAACTTCTGTGTCATATCCTTTCGGAAGCCCCATAATAAAGTCATGAGCATTAGCCGCTTTTGCTGCAGCAATCACTTCTTCATCACTAGCATCCGGTCTTCCCATAAGAATATTTTGTTTCACAGAGTCACTAAATAAAATATTATCTTGCAGAACCATGCCAATATTGTCACGTAAGCTTCTTACTTTATACTCTTTTATATCCGTACCATCTAACAAAATTTGCCCTGAAGTCACATCATAAAAGCGCGGGATTAAACTGATTAACGTACTTTTTCCTCCCCCACTCATGCCAACAAAGGCAATCGTCTCGCCTTGCTTTACATCTAATTGCAAATTTTTCAATACAGGCTTTTCCTCATCATCGTAGTGAAACGTGACATTTCGAAATTCCAAGTGACCATCTGCACGATGAAGATGCTTAGACGTTGGCTCATCTTCAATATCATATTTTTCATCAATAAATTCAAACACCCTGTCCATTGACGCAATCGATTGAGTTAACGTTGTCGATGAATTTATTAGACGTCTAAGAGGACCATACAATCGCTCCATATACAATACGAAAGCGGTCATTGCACCTACTTCTAGATTGCCGATAATCACAAAATAACCAGCGACAAATATAACTAGCAACGGAGCAATGTCTGTAATCGTATTAACGACTGCAAATGTTTTCGCGTTCCATTTCGTATGATCAATCGCTCTGTTTAGAAAATGATTATTCCGCTTAGCAAAATGTTGTTGCTCATGATCTTCCAAGGCAAAGCTTCGAATCACACTCATTCCTTGAACTCGCTCATGTAAGTGCCCCTGCACTTCCGCTAATGCTTGTGATCGAGCTCTCGTTAAATGACGTAATCTGGCATAAAAATATTTAACCGAGAATCCGTAAAAAGGGAACATCGAAATGGCTACAAGGGTTAGCCACACATTCAGATTTAACATAATGATAATAGCAATGATGATGGTAAATAGATCAAGCCAGATATTCATTAAACCCGTAATTACAAAGTTCTTTGTCTGTTCCACATCATGAATGACGCGCGAGATAATTTCTCCCACTTTACGATTAGAATAATAACGTAAGCTCAATTTTTGAATATGAGTAAATAATTGATCGCGAATATCGTACAATACTTTGCTGCCGATCCACTGTGCGAAATACTGCCTAAAATATTCAATAGGCGGACGCAAAAAGACAAAAATAAAAAACATAGCAAGCATGACTTTTAGCAACATGGAGATCTTTTCATCTTGAGCAATCGCTTCAGCGAAAATAATATCGTCTATTACATACATCATGACTAATGGAAGTAATAAGGGAATCCCAAACTTCAAAACACCAATAAAAATCGTAACTATAATTGCCTTCCAATACGGCTTGACGAAAGCCATATAGCGCTTAATGCTATTCAGCTTCGTCACCCCCTCTTTTTCTCTAAGACAAAGGCCCGACTCTATAATAGAGAGCCAAAATGCTCATCAGAGTCAGACCCTTATTTTACCGATATTGTAAAAATCTTTCGTACCAATTCTCAACAAATTGAGGTGCAAACGGCCCTTTTCTTTGGTGAATCCATGAGATCAATTCATCAACACTTCTTTTGAGAATATCATCTACAGCTGGCGGATAATTCATGAGCTTTCGGTGCAAATCATATTCATCTTCATCCAAGAGCTTAAAGGTCATATCTGGGAACACCTTAATATCGAGGTCGTAATCAATATACTTTAATGCTTCCTCATCCCAAGTAAAAGGTGACCCAAGGTTGCAATAGTAATAAATACCATCTGATCGAATCATACCGATTGTGTTAAACCATTGTTCGGAATCAAAATAACATATAGCGGGCTCTCGTGTTCTCCAATTCCTTCCGTCCGATTCCTTCACTAGAATACGGTCATTCCCTCCAATTACAACCTTTGACGTCCCTTTAAGCACAATTGTTTCTTCCCAAATGCGATGAATCAATCCATTATGCTTATAGCTATGGATTTCAATGTTACTGCCTACTTTGGGAAAATTCATATTTAACTCCCTTCCTTGCATAGTTTCGGACGTCAGTAGGGTAGAGTAGTCAACTTATTCATTTGATAAAAAGCTTGTCTACTCTATTCTCTACCAAAAATTCTGACTTAAATCATTTTCAATTGCTTTCATTCTTCTCTATTATAACGTTTTGTTCCTTAATTTGAAATGCTAACCTCTTTTATGTAAAAAGTCGCATACAATCAAAACCACCAGTGTGAACTGGTGGTTTGCTCTGCGGCTGAAAGCCTCTCTTACCGGCCTTGGCCTAAAAGGCCCACTGAAGGGGTTTCCCGCCTGCACCACATTCACTCACTAATTCTAAA
>NZ_JAOANA010000046.1:0-9911 GCF_032335535.1 Alkalihalobacillus sp. MEB130 | reverse complement strand
AGCAAGCTCTTAATCAGTCCGCTCGACTTGCATGTATTAGGCACGCCGCCAGCGTTCGTCCTGAGCCAGGATCAAACTCTCCATAAAAATGGTAAGCTGATTAGCTCAAAATGTATCGCTAACGATAATTCATCATTTTTAATAAAATGATGAGAAAAAATTGACGAGATATCATGTATCTCTTTTCGCTTGGCTTTTGTTCAGTTTTCAAAGAACTCGTCCATCACTGTTTTCCTCAGCGACATTTATCATCATAACACAATGATTCGTTCTGCGCAACAACTTTTTTTCGAAAAAGTTGTTCTCACAATCGCCATCGGATCAATCAGTCGATCGTGGCGACAAGTAATACTATAACACGAATAAAAATTCTACGCAATAGTTAATTTGCAATTATTTTTTCGTGACTCGATTTAATAATTTAACATAGTTCGACACGTTGGTCAACAAAATTTTCAAACATTAAAACTGTCTCGCATCCAACAACATTGTATCTTAATACTCTGGGCCTCTTCATAATCAAATTTGCACCATTTCTCCCTTTCCCTTTTCGAAACCGCATGAGAGAATCTTTATAGAAGACTAATAGGAAAGGAAGAGTCTCTTTTGAAATTTTTGAACGTCATTCTTATATCTTTTATTGTATCCATCATTATCACCATGACACTTTCCATCATCAATTACACACCTGTAGCACAAAGAGAGCCTAACACATATTATTTTTCTATTATGGAAAGCTTTATTTTTATGTCTATGTTCATGATCCCCTTTTGTTTAGTTGCAGGTATCTTCTCATTTTTTGCTTACTTAATAATAGAAAGAAAAAAACAACTATCTACCTTCCCCCAAAAAGTACTAAGTGTTTTGATCGGATTAGGAATCACTTCAGCTGCATTTTATATGTATGTGTCTCTATCCAACACCGAAACCAATGATATCTATTTAATTCCCGAGGGATATGAAGGTGAGGTTTATGCGTTTTATAACGTTAGAGGAGCACCAAAAGTGGAAAAAGAGGGCAAATATTCCGTTCATCCGATCAATGAAGAGGGGTATTTTGTCACCTCTACCCATGATTTAGATTACGGCACGGTAACTGATCGATATTATTATGTAGACGACCACGGGAACCGAACTCCGATAGATCATACTTGCGTCAATCTTTTTGGCACAGGCGGTCTTTCCGACCACGGAGAAGATAACGTTACTTCTATTTCATACACTGGCTTTGAATTAACGAAAGATCATTGCGGAGAAGAATTTATGTTAAGAGGGACAGGAAGAGACCATCACAGCACCCTTGAAAGAGTAAGTGGAATGATTTTTAAGGAATACTATAACATTGAATTTTGGTATTAAAGTGAAACACCCGTCCTGGCTTATCATATAACCAGAAACGGGTGTTTTTAGTTGTCACCCTTAAGCCGGGTAACCTCTATTTAGGAAAGCAGATGACAGTTCTTTATGAGGATATCAGCTGAAATGGGACGAGGAACCTGTCCCTAGCGTCCCGCCGAGTCCCGCTGAGTCGACAATTTCCGGGGAAATTCGGGTGGTGGCAGGCACCCGAAAAGGCCCCCCTAAAAAATCGATACAAGCTCCTTCGTATAAGGGTGTCGATCCTCTGCAAATAAATGTTGCTGATCAAAATGATCAACGATTTCCCCTTGTTTCATGACCATTATTCGCTGACTCACTCGGTGAACAGCGGCGAGGTCATGGGAGATAAATAAATAGGATAGATTCAAGTTTTTACGCAGATCTGTTAACAGTTGCAGAACGTCATTTTGAGAAATCACATCCAAGCTTGCGGTAGGTTCATCAAGGATGATCAGTTCTGGTTCAATACTAATGGCACGAGCAATCGTGACTCTTTGGCGTTGCCCTCCACTCAGTTCATGGGGATACCGGTCCGCTAAAGAAGCTGATAGCTCTACAGCTTCTAGTAATTGATTGATATAAGCCTGTTTCGACTCATACGAGAAGTAAGCCAGGTTTAATTCATTTTTGTACTGAGTATATGGATCAATGAGAGAGTCTTTTATTTTCAATTTCGGGTTAAGGGCAGCTGCTGGATTTTGAAAGACCATTTGAATATTTTTGCGAAATGGCTTTAATTGCCGTTCATTTAGCGCTTCAATCGCCGTTTCCTTAAAGCGAATTTCACCGCTGTTAATCGACTCCATTCGAAGTAAGCACCGTGCTAATGTACTTTTCCCACAACCACTTTCTCCTACAAGAGCAAGACACTCCCCCTTCTTTACTTCAAAGGTTACGTTAGAGAGAACAAGTTTTTCTTTATCATATGATTTTGTAACCTTTTTCACGCTAAGTAGTGTCATGCCTTTCTCTCCTTATCCAAACCAGATCTCAAACCATCCCCTAATATCGGAGCCGCTTTGATTAATTGTTTCGTATAGTCGTGGTGTGGATGATCAAGGATCTTATGCTTTCCTCCTGATTCCACAATTTTCCCGTCCTTCATAATGGCCAACCGGTCGGCATACCGCCTAACATGGCGCCAATCATGAGTAATAAATAAAATGGAACAACCCGTTTCTTTTTGCTTTTTCGCTAGCATTTCTAATACCCGGTGACCGGACACACTATCAAGTGCCGTTGTAATTTCATCAGCAATCACTAAATCAGGAGTTAACAGGAGAGCAAGCGCTATAGCGACCCTTTGAAGTTGACCTCCACTAAGCTGAAAAGGATAGCGATGAAACAGCGCTTCCTCTAACCCAACCGATTCTAGTGCTTCTACCGCCTGATCATATCGTTTTTGTTTAGAAGTAACGCCATGTACCTTTAAATATTCATGAAAATGCTGCCCTATTTTTCGAAATGGTGTAAACGAGCCTTGATAATCTTGAAAAATATAAGCCACCTTTTTCCCACGAACACGTCGAATCTCTTTAGCCGACATTGAAAGCAAATCTTGACCTTTAAAAACAATTCTACCTTCTACTTGTAAACGAGGCGGCAACATCTGCCCAATACTTTGAGAAAGAAGACTTTTGCCACTCCCACTTTGTCCAACTAACGCATACCAGTCTCCTTCCCGAATCGAAAGGGACACTTGATCGACGATGGTTTTATTTTGACTACGTATGGTCACTTCTTCAATCGACAGAATCATGATTGCACCTCTTTCTTCACGTCAAACCGGTCCCTCAAATAATCTCCGAGCATATTCGTTAATAGAACAACAAGTACGATTGCCAGACCAGGATAAATCATCAATTCTGGCTTCGACTCAAAATACGGTCGTGAATCATTTAACATTGCTCCCCATTCAGGCATAGGCGGTTGAGCGCCCAGTCCAATATAGGAAAAGGCAGAGATTAGTAGAATAATTTTTCCTAAATCAAGACTTGCCATCACGAAAACATGACCAATAATATGTGGAAACAAATGCTTCGTCATAATTTTTCTAGCAGGCAATCCATTCATACGCGCAATTAAGATATATTCTTTTTGAGCTTCTGTTAAAACGGTACTTCTGACAAGCCTAGCGTAATTCACCCATTTGACTAAAATAATAGCAAGAATTAAATTGCTAATACTAGGACCAAGCAAACCAACTAATACAATTGCAACAATCGTATCTGGAAAAGCGAGAAACCCATCAGCCACTCTCATAAATAACCGATCAATGATTCCACGTTTATATCCAGAAATAATACCAAAAGGGACCCCAATGATCACAGCTGCCACAAGCGCGAGCAAACTGTAGCCAATAGTCTGTTGACCTCCAAGCAAAAGGCGAGTCAGCACGTCCCTTCCTAAATGGTCTGTCCCGAGCGGGTGCAACAGACTCATACTTTGAAGTCTGCCACTTAAATTAGTTAAATATGGATCATGTTTTAAAATCACAAACGCATACAGGACACTAATACAGATCGCGACAAAGAAGATGATGGCCATGCCTACTTGTATGGATTGTTTTCTTTTTTTCGGCAATCTTTTCATCAGTTTGTCTCTCTTTCTTTTATTTTTAGCTCTGGATTTAAATATCTGTACGATAGATCAACACATGTATTTACAACAAAAACAAGAATAGCCATGATTAAAATGTATCCTTGAATAAGAGGATAATCTCGTTGACGAATCGCATCAACAACCATTTTTCCAATCCCCGGATAGGCAAATAACACTTCTATGACGACAACTCCTCCTATTAAACTACCAAGGCTAACCCCAAAGACTGTAATAACAGGAGCGAGGCTGTGACGAAAGGCATGAACAAAGAAAATACGCCCCTCTGACAACCCTCTGGCTCTTCCAGCTCGGATAAATTCCTGATTCAATGAATCAAGCAAACTAGATCGAAGCAAGCGAACATAGACACTCGAAATCGCTAAGCCAAGTGTTAAGGCAGGTAAAATCATCGTCGCCGTTCCATCTCTCCCCATACTAGGCAGCCAATTTAACCGAACACTAAACACATCAATTAAAATAAGACCAAGCCAAAAACTTGGTACTGCCGCCCCAATAATTGACACAATCCGGCTCATCTGATCAACCCAGCTATTTCGATACAGCGCAGACAAAGATCCGAGGGGAATGGCTACCACAAGCATAACTACTAATGCACCAACAGTTAGCTCAAGAGTAGCAGGAAGACCACGAAGGATCATGTCCATTACCGGTTGACCCGTCACATAAGACGAACCAAAGTCCAGTCGAAAAAAGGCAATAAGCCAATGCCCGTATTGAACGAGCAGCGGCTTATTGAACCCCATATCCTCTCTTAATTGTTCCACTTGTTCTTGACTAACTGATAATTCATCGACATTTAAGATCGTTAATACAGGATCACCAGGCGCTAAGCGAACAAACAAGAAACTAGCAAATGTAATCATTAACATAAAAACAAATACTTCTAAAAATTTACGAGTTATGATCCGTAGCAATTTACTTCACACCCAGTTGATTTGTGATCATATAATATTCACTTCGCGTCGTCACCCAATTGTCCACTTTGTCTTCGTTATAAGCAACAATGGTAGATGGATGTAACACAAACGAATTAATCACATTCTCGTTCACATAGTCAGCTGCTTTTTCAGCTAATACTGCTCTTTTTCCATAATCAACCGTTTGATTGAGTTCATCAATAATGGCCGTAAGCTCCTCTTCCTCAGCACCACTAAAGTTAAGAGCCCCTGTAGGATGATACGTTGCATTTAAATAATAACCAGCGTCTCCACGAGGAGCCGTCAAATTACTATAGGTAGCCAAATCCCAATCACGATTGGATGCCATATATTCTTCAGGAATATCAATCTGCTTAATGTCTACATCAATTCCAATTTGTTTTGCATCGGATTGAAATACTTGGGCAATGAGAGGAAGATCCGCTCTTGCCGGATACGTTAAAAGTGTCAATGTAAGCGGCTCTCCGTCCTTTTGCATCGTTCCATCTTGAAGTGTATAACCCGCTTCCTTCAAATACTCGACAGCCACTTCCGCACCAGTTGGACGCTCTTCATAAGTTGGAGCAAATGGAAGGCTTGGCAAAAATGGTCCAACAGCCGCTTCTCCATGTCCTAATAAAATCGTATCAACAATTTCTTGACGATTGATTAACGCATCAACTGCGCGACGTACATGAACATCTTGTAAACTTTCGCGCTGCATATTCATCGTCATCTGGTGAACACGAAAAGTGGCCGTTGACTCAACATGAATGCCATCGATTTGCTTTAATGTTTCTAAGCTCTCTACCTCTGGACGATACACAATATCTACTTGACCAGACCTAAGCGCAAGTGAACGAGCATTTGCATCTTCATTAAAAGAGAAGGTGACTTTATATAAGGTAGAAGCGCCGTCCCAATAATCATCATAACGTTTTAGCTCCAGTCGACTTCCTGGCACAAACGCCTCAAGTTCAAACGGGCCCGTCCCTATTGGTTTATTTAAAATGTTCTCTTCCGTCACATCAATAATCGAAACATTCGGGTTCACAAGTTCTGAAATAAACTCCGGAAACGGCTCACTAGTTGTAATTTCTAACGTGTGGCCATCTGCTTTGATTTCAGTAATTTTCAACGCATTTTTCATCGCGATGCTCTCGGTAATCGCTCTGTCCAAAGATGCCTTTACTGCCTCAGCATCCATCTCTTTTCCATTATGAAAAGTAATATCTTCACGAAGATGAATCGTCCAATTGATGCCATCTTCCCCTTCCCAACTCTCTGCTAACCACGGTTCGATCGTTAAATTTTCTTCATCTAAACGAACTAATGTTTCTGTAATCCCCGCTCTTAATGGCACATAACTACTATCTACGTGCGGATCCAAAGAGTTTGTTGAGAAGTTATATAGAAAATGAATATGATTATCTTCTACCTCTGCCTCTCCCTCATTCCCTGCTGAATCTGAAGCCCCGCACGCTGCTAATAAACTTAGAACCAAGCACAAGACTACAATAGTAAAACTACGATTTTTTATGTATGAAAAAAGTTTACTTGTTTTCAAGGTAATCCCCCTTATTTAGTAATTATTACGATTTATATCATATCGTAATGATTTCGATTTAACAAGAGAAATATTAAAAACTCCTATTACGTGAAACATCTATGCATGTGGACACCAGTTCCGCTAATCCATCAAAAACTAGCACTTTCAAAAGTTTGACGGACACAGAATCCACTATTTGCAGAAAATGACTAGCATGTTCCCCTTCCACCCCTAAATAGCGGAACCACAGTCCGCAATCATTGAAAATTACCGTTTAAGTCAAAGATAACGGAACGTGAGTCCGCTTGAGACCTGAGAAAAATCAACGGCCTGTCCCCGTGGCATACCCACACGAAAAAATGATGTTAAAATACTTTTTATAATGTCATTCACCGTAGTTTCAATAAAGAGTGTTGGTATTTTATGTTAAAGTGATAATGAGGTTTGTTCAATGAAATAACAGCTTTGTGGAAGAAGAAGACAAAATTGAGTGTGAGGGTTCCCTTGATAAAAATAATAGATATTAGTAATAGTAAACACGCTGAAGATGTTTTACATATTCAAATACCATCATATATGGTAGAGGCAGAAATAATTGGTTCATATGACCTCCCACCATTAAAGGATACCGTTTATACTTTGCAACATTGCGAAGAATCTTTCATTGGTTATTATGAAAAGGAAGAGCTATGCGGAGCAATTTCTATAAAAGTAGTTGACGATGCAGTTGATATTCATAGACTAATCGTACATCCAAACCATTTTAGAAAAGGAATTGCTCAGATTCTATTTAATTTCATTGAAAGTAAGTTTAGGGGTAAAACAATAAAAGTAGCAACAGGTTCTAAAAATGCTCCAGCAGTTAGTTTTTATAAAAAGAACGGTTTTCAAAATATCAAAGAAACCAAAGTGAATGAACAATTATCCTTAACCTTTTTTGAAAAGAAATTGTGATTTTTTCAAGTAACTAGGGCCTTTAATTAGAAAAAACTTCCTAAGGTTGGGTTATGGCGCTTCCAAAGAGATATAACATGAAAATCATTAACTTTGCTAATGCCCGCCTGGCAATGTTGTGGCTTGCTATTTTTGTTCTACGTGGAAGACGGGCATGAAGTACTTCTTAGGTGGACCTCACGTTATGTTACGAAGAGAAAGGGTGAGTCTCAAGAGGCCCCCGAAATCATCCAAATCCATAATTCTAAAACTATTTATTCATTCACTTCGTTATTCAACAAGTTTGGTGGCTGATTCGTTTTAAGCCCTTCTAGAAGATTTCTTGTAGCAAGCATGGCCATTTGATAGCGTGTTTCTTCTGTTGCAGACCCTATATGAGGTAAAGTTACTACATTCTTATAAGTCAATAATGGATGATCTTTTGGTAGAGGTTCTTTCTCATAAACATCTAAACCAGCTCCACGAAATTTCTTCTCTTGTAATGCTGTAACTAACGCTTCTTCGTCAACCACTCCCCCTCTCGATCCAACAATAAGAATGGCATGCTTCTGAAGGAAGTCTAATTTTTTTTGGCTAATCAAGTTTTTAGTTTCATTTGTTAAAGGAACCATAACGCAAACAAAATCAGACCTTCTCATAACCTCTTCAAGAGAGCAATAACGAGCTTGGTATGTTGTCTCAACTTCTTGATTTCTACTTCGATTAAAGTATAGTACATTCATATCAAAACCAGCTGATGCACGCTTGGCAATCGCCTTTCCAATTCTCCCCATCCCTATAATCCCTAGCGTTTTATGATGAACATCCACTCCAAAATAGTTGGGGGAAATCGACTTAGACCATTCACCATTCTTAACAAATCGATCCATCTCTGGGATCCTCCTTGCTGTTGCAATCAATAAGCCAAAAATTGCGTCTGCTGTTGTATCTGTTAAGACATCAGGAGTATTCGTAGCTAGGATATTTCTCCTTGTGAATTCGAACAAATCAAGATTATTATAGCCTACTGAAATATTGGCAACGATTTTAAGAGATGGAGCATGCTCCAAGAAAGAGCTATCAACCTTCAGTCCTGCTCCCATTAATCCAATTGCTCCTGCTAGCTCGCTAACAGAACTAGGTTCATTCTCTAACTTTTCTTTTTCAATATGGACAAGATCATAGTGTTCTCTTATTTGCCTACAAGCTTCTTCAGGCAGCTGCTTATAACTGATGACTATCGGTTTTTTGTTCAATGTTATCGCCCCTTTGCTATAGATAGGAAAAACCTCTCCTTTTTTTCAATAAAAAGAGAGAGGTTCATTCTTTATTCAGAAATTAAATAGTTATAGACTGATTCTCACTCTTTCGAATCCTTCTGCTGGTTGACTTCTATGAATTTCTTGAATCATTTGGTCCATATTTAATAGGAAAGCTTCCTTTTCTAGAAAGAACCTGGTTAAATATATAACCAAGTTTAAATAGAAGTTTTTTATTGGTGTTCGTTTAATTGAACAAATTATTATGTATTTTTTTTAAGTTTATATAGCCTAAATATACTTCCACCGCCAATAATGATTGCTAAAATTGAATATAGAGTATTTCTATCTGAATCAATTAAACTAAAGGAAGACGATATGACAATAATGAAAGCAAATAATAGAAGAAAAATATTAAAACCTATCTCGAATCTTTTACTACTAACAGGTTGATCCATCCTGATAACTTCCTTTCTTTTACTATCTAAATTTAGATATTATTAGATAATGCTAAAAAGTAATTTTACCATAAAAAACCAATTGTTTATAGTGTAATATTACGGGAATACCTAACGTCCTGGCTTGCTATTTCTGTTTTACGGGGACGTTTATCACGAGCTTCTCTTAGAAGAGTCTCATGATGTTGGTTCGAAGTAGTTTATTCACGATGTAACCATCAGCTTATTCGAGGAAAGATGTTGTTTCTGCTGCTATATTAACGTTATGAGGAATTCCTAACCTCACGCCTTCTATATAGAGCGTGCCCCGCCTGGCAACGTCCTGGCTCACCCTTTCTCTTCTACGGGGAAGATTACCATGAAGTGATTTCTTGGAAGTATCCCCCGTCGTATTACGAAGAGAAAGGGTTCGTCTTACAGGGGGCATGATGTTTTTCAAGTAGCTTACTCACGAAGTAACCATCGGCTTATTCGAAGAAGACGTTGGTTCTGTTGCATTAATATTACGCACGCCCCTAACTTCCTGCTTTTTGTGCGGAGCGTGCCCGCCTGGCAAAGTCCTGGCTCGCCATTTCTCTTCTACGGGGACGTTTATTCACGAAGCTTCTCTTAGAAGAGTCTCTTGCTGTTTTACGAAGAGAAACAGCTCGTCTCACAGGGGGACATGATGTATTCCAAGAAGTTTATTCATGATGTAACCATCGGCTCAGTCATGGAAGACGTTGGTTCTTCGAACCAAAAGCTCTTCAGCGCCTTGAGGAATATGTTTATGCGCACAAAAAAAGACAATCCA
>NZ_JAOANA010000045.1:0-11320 GCF_032335535.1 Alkalihalobacillus sp. MEB130 | reverse complement strand
TCATGCAACAGTCGTTAACATTATTGGTCCATCATACAGAATTAAAGACCACTTAGAAAAAGATGATGATTAATTTTGTACATTCTTAAATGATCAAAAATGTACATCGTTAGCTTGACATTTACATCATAACTCCCTTATGTTTCCCGAAAAACTCACTCCACCAAAATTTCAGGAATCATATCTCCCTTATGATTCCCGAAAACTCACTCCACCAGAATTTCAGGAATCATATCTCCCTTATGTTTCCCGAAAACTCACTTCACCAGAATTTCAGGAATCATATCTTCCTTATGTTTCCCGAAAACTCACTCCACCTAAATTTCAGGAATCATATCTCGCCTTTGTTTCCTGAAATCATAAGCGAAGCAAATTAAGACGAGTTTTACGCAGTATTTGGGATGCTAACCGTGATGTTGCCGATGGGGATTCGTTTGTCTGGGGATCAAAGAGGGTTTGTTAGTTGGTTGGACCTGTTTGATAGTGAGTCATTGGGACAAGCTTGAACTACACCCAAATTATTAGAGAAACCAACAATTAGAGGTGTAGTTCATTCAAGTTCCTATTTACTTACATTAACAGCTACATGTGTACTATCAAAAACGCCGATTTGTGTTACTAGGTGTCATTATTATATCCACGTTCCTCTACTCTCCCAACAAAGTCGGAACGGTAACAAACTCATACCCCTCCGCCTTTAAATCGTCAATGATTTCCGGCAATGCCTGAACCGTATCAAACTCGCCCTCTACATGGTAGTTATGTTGAAGGACGATCACTCCAGGTCTAGCCTCTTGCTTCACGGTTGACACAATTTTCTCAGCAGGCACTCCACTCCAATCCTTTGTATCGGCGGTCCACATGATGGTCCGGTAGCCTTGTTGGTGAAGCAGTCCTGCCTGTCGATCTTCCATTTCACCAAATGGTGGTCGGAATAAATTGGGTTTGAATCCTGTGATTTTCTCAATTTCTTCGTTCGTTGACTGTACATTTTCGATCAACTGTTCATCCGTGAGCTCGGTTATATATGGATGATCCCAAGTATGATTCCCGATAACATGTCCTTCTTCATACATTTGTTTTAGCTGTTCAGGATACTCCTTAGCCATCTTACCTACGACAAAAAAGGTAGCCTTCACCTCTTTGTCCCTCAAAATTTCTAAAATTTGCGGAGTATAGGTCTTCTCTGGACCGTCGTCAAACGTAAGAGCAATTTGTTTCCTACTAGAATCCCCCATATAAATCATCTTGTTTGGTTCATTCATCCTTTGTTCAAAATACAACCATTGAAGATCTCTAATGATTTTAGGTTCTAGTAATAATTTAGGTAAAAGGACTTCCCTAGTAAAAGTATAGGGAATTTCTACATGTTGGCCAGGCTCAAGTATCGTGGATAGCAACCTGTTATGGTTCACAATTTCCTCTTCTGATATGCCATACTTTCCAGAAATGTCAGCAAGCGTATCCCCTGATTGAACGATGTAAGTCTCAGCCAGCACAGGTTTGTGAAACAAAGGAAGAAACATAAAACTAATTGTCATAAAAACAGTTACTTTTTTAAGCATGAGTTCCCCTTATTCGTTTTCTGGGAGAGAACGTATGAATAACAATGAATATGGAAAAGTCCAAGCATTGCTTTATTCAGGCATCCTCAAGTTTCCCCCATTTTTTTATATGAATATATATAACTAATCACGAAAAATCACGTGATTTCCGGCTTAACATACGGCTTTAGCAATTGAGCGATCTCCTCGATTAATTGTTGTGAACTTAGATTAGGAGATTCCGACCCTTTTTTATATGTATGCTCTAAGATTTTTACTAGCTGTTGTTGTGATAGCTTTTGTGCTTCGTTCACCGTAGTCATTTTCCTCTCACCACCTGAAAAAAGCCTACATTCTTTCGATAGTCCTTTCAAGTCAATCACGTAATTCTCGTCATTTTTACACCATTATTCGGTTTTATTTAGAACCATGTTCTTACACTAGAAGTAGTGTAAAGTAGCGGGGTTTTTTAGAGGATCTAGTTACGATCGTCACTTTTTATCACACAAATATTTTATCAAATCCCTCATAAGAATCGTTTATTTAGTAAAAACTAAAAAAAAGAATGAAGGGAACGTTTATGAACAAATCTCAAGTTTTCGATGATTATTTTTCTAAAGAAACTCAATTAAAAAATGAAAAAATTCAAATTTGGTTAGAGCACTCCCTTTTTACTTGGCAGTGGTGGTTCGGTGTAATAGTATTGTTACTCTCCATTTTTCTTTGGTTGAAATTCAGGAAAAAACCTAGCACGGATCGACTCTTATATTCAGGTTTCTTCGTTATGATATCTGCATCTATTCTTGACATACTTGGTCATAATCTTGGTCTTTTCCATTATCATTATGAAGTATTCCCTTTAACCGTTAACTACTTACCTTGGAGTATAGTTGTCATACCTGTAGTGGTGATGTTCTTTTTGCAATATAAACCTGATGCTAATCCATTTTTAAAATCCGTGATCTTCTCTTCTCTTTTGAGCTTTATAGGCTTACCTTTCCTTAGGTTTATTGGGATTTACCATCCAGTTAAATGGAATGTTTTTTACTCTTTCATCATTTTATTTATCATTTACTTGATTGCTCATTTCCTAGTGCAAAGAGATAAATTTGAAAAAGTTGAAACATAGGGACAGTACCTCGTCCCCTTTTCCTCATTTCATGAGATAGAACATTGACTGGCTGCTAACTAACAGAGGATAATTTCCGGCTAAATTTTTTTAGGGACAAGGTACCTACACCCCCGCCCCCACGGATTTCACACATTCGTTAGGCACTCCGAATCACTTTATGAAAAAGTGTGAATCTTTCACATTCCCATATCTAGTTCGATAGAATGCTTTCTTTCAAACTACCTTGAAAAAGCTCGTTTTATGGTGAATGATGGTAGAAGGTTTTTTTTTGGAAAGGAGTTTGATCATTGGAACTATTTCTATTAATCTTTTTTTGCATGTGTCTCTTTTTCCCTATTCTTCATTTGTTTCATTGCTTGCCTTGGTTTCGTGAAGAGGATGAGCTCGTGAAACATAACCCGAAGACGGAAAAGGGAGTTAGTATTTTGGTTCCTTGCTATAATGAAGCAGGAATTATTGAAACATCCGTTCATAGTATGAGGTCCTTAGATTACACCAATTTTGAAGTGATCTATGTCAATGATGGTTCAGCGGATGAAACCTTTGAACTTTTGCACCTTCATTTACATTTAAAGCAAAGCTGGAAAGCGCCGCTTGGTAAATTGTCTCACGAGGAAGTGGAGGGAGTTTATCAATCTGCTCTTTATCCAAATCTATACGTAGTTAATAAAGTAAATGGAGGAAAAGCTGATGCGTTAAATGCAGGGATTGAGTATGCAGGAAAAGAGTTAGTCGTCACATTGGATGCTGATACGATCTTAACTTCTTCCTCTTTGACCGTCGTAAACGAAAAATTTACTGATCCCAATGTTGTTGCTGCAGGCGGAATGATTCACGTATTACAAACGAAGACGTCAAACCCGTTAAAGAAGCTATCATTGGCTGGAACGAATATGCTCATTCGTGTACAAATGCTTGAGTTCTTAAAAGCATTTTATGTGACGAAATTATCTCTGGCCCGTTTCCAGGCCTTAGCCATCATATCCGGTGCCTTTGGTATTTTCACCAAACAAGTACTCATCGATGTCGGTGGCTACCGCTCCTCTGTCGGAGAAGACATTGATATTACACTAAAGATCCACCGCTATATAGCAAAACAGAAAAACAAAAAAATCCTGTTAATCTTGGATGCTATTAGTTATACCGAATTACCTGAAACATGGAGAGATTTATTTAAGCAGCGGATTCGCTGGCAAAAGGCCTATGTCGATTGCCTCGTCCATTTCCGCTCCTTCTTTGGAAAAACATTTATAACAAAAGCTGTTTCATTTTTCTACATTTTTGAATCGTTCTTTGTTGGTATTTTGGCTGCCTATTTTACAGTAGGATTTTTTATTGCTAATGCCTTCTTAAACGTCGAATTTATTTATATAGGATTCATTATTGTGTATTTATCCTATATTTACTTATTTAACTTTATTTATAATTTGTTGGCACTCAGATTGGTGAAGCGTCATGGATTTACGTTTGAAAAAGGTGACTGGTTCCGCCTATTTAAAACCATCCTTTACGATGTGTTTATTCACCGCTTTATCATCATGTATTTTGTCATGTATGGCAGTGTCGCCTATTTCTTTAATAGAGATTGGAAAAAAGTCTCGCGTACCGGTAGAAAGTATGAGATGGATCCAGTTTCTCAGGTAGCTGCGACAAACGAGAAGATTAGGTGAGAATATGAAGAAGAAAATTAAATGGAAAAAAATAGTGCTCATTATGATGACCGTATTTGGTGTCGTGATGGTAGCTGCAGGAAGCTACGCATGGAATCTAGTAACCTCTACATTTATGAACATTCAGGAAAATATCGAACGTCAAGAAGCCGAAAACCGTCTCGCGTCCATAAACTTTGACGAAGGTGATCCCTTTTCTATGTTATTAATGGGAATTGATGAGCCTAATAGAGAAGCGGGTGATTTCTACCACCGTTCCGATACCCTCGTCTATGTGACGATCAATCCAGAGAAAAATTCTACCCAAATGGTAAGTATTCCTCGTGATACATATACAGAACTTGTTGGATACGACAAAAAAGATAAAATTAATCACTCCTATGCATTCGGTGGTACCGAAATGACGATACGCACAGTAGAGAACTTCCTTGATGTCCCAGTCGATTACTTTGTAAGGATTGATATGAAAGGGTTCAAAGGAATGGTCGATGCCGTTGGCGGTGTGGAAGTAGAAAATGAGTTTGATTTTAGATTTGAAGGAAAGGACTTTGAAGAAGGACCCCTTCAGTTAAATGGAGAAGATGCTTGGAAATTTGCGCGTATGCGTCTAGATGACCCACGCGGAGACTTCGGACGTCAAGAGCGTCAGCGTCAAATCATTCAAGAATTAGTTGATAAAGGAATGAGCTTCTCCTCGATTACGAGAATAGAAGAGATATTGAGCGTTGTAGAGAACAACATTCGAACGAATCTCAGTCTAGGAGAAATCTGGTCGATTCAATCTAATTACAGAGATGCCCTTAACACAATAGAAGAGCACGAAATTGCGGGGGAAGACGGAGAGATGGATGAAGTGTACTATTATATACCTGATGAAGAGAAAGTACAGGAGCTTTCCGAGATACTGAAGGAACATTTAGAGTTGAATGAGTAAGAGTTTCACTTCAAAGGACGCCTATGCTACGGTTTAGCATGGGTGTCTTTTCCTATTAAGGGGGCAACCAATTATAAACTTTTATCGAAGAAATAAAGAATACTGACAAAAATTCTCTAACAAATGACGTCCGTTCCTTACTCAGTTTGTAAAATCCTGTAACATATGAAAAATCAGTTTTGACGTGCCAATTGTTGGCTATAATACAGTTGATCCTTGTTTTTACGTTACAAAGAGAAAGAAATCGAGCAGACTGAAATGAAATTGGAGCTGCTCGAGTAGGTAGAGGAGCTGAAAGCAATGGGAGAATTACGAAAACAAGTACAAGCTCGTAAAGAGAAACTGATTAAAAAACTTATTAACATAGGAATTTACAAAAGTGAAGACAAGCACTTATTTGAACTAACCCTTACAGATATTGAACAATTGTACGTATCCTTAAATAAGAGAAAATCATCATTAAAGGAGCGTGTTTAGACGGCTTGATCTAAACACGCTCTTTTTCATATTTTAGAAGGATTTAGGCACTTACGGTACAGATTTCTCGAACCAAGATGTGGATATCTATGCTAATACCCATAATCCTTTCTTTCTGTCTGTGTATATCTAGCAAAAGGTGGATAAGTCTCTGTATAAATAGAGGGTTACCCACCTTTTAAGTCCTTTTATTAACACTGCAATAGTAATCCTTCATTACCACCCAGAAGCTCAAACATCCACTAAATCAAGTGCTCAAGTCACAGAATACGTTCCTGAGTCCATAAAATCTAAAGAAACAAGAGATAAAGATCTACGTATGTCAACGTTTATTTCAAGGGACAAGGGACCTGTCCCCTTGTCCCGCCCTTGTCCCGCTATTTCTTTTTCTTCTTTTTAACCCTCTTTTTCTTTTTCCTAAAAGAGGTTGTTGATGTTGTCAATTTAAACGTTCTCTTTCTAATTGGAATCTCCTTAGCTCGGGTTCCCATATACATTTCGGCTAATGGAAAAAAGGATTCTACATCTTCCGGAAAAATCTCCAGCTCCATCTCTGCAAAATCTACTGGTACTTCTCCTCGTCCAGATCCTTGTATCTCATCCGCTGTAGGTGCAAAAGGGACTTCACCATTTGTATGGTCATGCATCATAAATAATAGCCAAAGCCCATTAGCTAACATTTCTCTTAAGTCTTCTGCTGGCATCTTTTTGTACTTTTCCGCAACAAGAAGCATTTGACGGAAATGATAGCCTGCATTTGGCAAATCGCTTATTTGAGATAACATACTTCCAATTGTAAAATGAGATTCGGCTTGACCCTGGTCGAGTGAGATCGAATGTTCAAATACACTCACTGCTAAATCCGGCCGATTTCCCTTGTGATATAAATTTCCAAGTCGATTCCAAACATAGGAATCTTGAGGATTTCCCTTCAATTTATCTAGTAAATAGTCCTCTGCATCCGTTGTGTATCGATGCCAGCTACCATCAAATAAAAGGTTTTTTCCAACCATACTTTGTTTTGCCAATCCATTATCATATGGAAGAACACTTACCATAGATTGCATAAGGATACTATTTGGCAACTCCCAATTCCCTGCACTATTACAATGCTTGCATCGAAAATATCCTGTCATTTGAATGTTATCTGATATATTATCTGTTTTTGTTTTCTTATCAACATTCACAACTAACATTCCGACATCATATTTTCCTTTTTTGCCACAGGTTTTACAAGTTAGCATATGGTTGTTTTTCTCTATAATCGGCGTGAGTGTGTTTTTATTTTTTAGAACTGTTTTTACATAGTTTCCTGGTAATTTACCCGCTGTCGGCGAACCGGGCTCATGTAGCGTTTCTTGATCTAATAATTGGTGTATCAATAAGGGGTTAATTTGTAAAGTAGTTGCCATCCTTGTCAACCTTTCTATTAATATTACTGATGCTTAATAATTATAGCATGTCTGGAAAGCATAAGGATTGTTCTTACAGGGGACAAACCGAATGATCCGCTGACAAAGAATATTTAGGTGCTCAGATCGGCTTTTTTCTGTGTTGCAGCTAAACAAGGTATCCTTCCAAGCTTTTTAAACCAATGCTTGGTACTTTTTTTCGGATATAGGTTTCCCTCCAAGTAGTAATAAAATAGTTATTTCAATTTTTTTGGAGCTTTGAAAAATTGAATGGGAATTTTATAGTTCGTAATAAAGAGAGCGAAGAGCAAAAGTTGTGGTAAAAGGAAGGTGCCTAATGAGTAGGAATGAGAGGAAAGCATAATTTTTCACCAATATATCACAACCCACTTTTAATTAGAAGCAATGATGAAGCCAAGTAACAATTTATTTGAAGAAAAAGAACCCTATTCTTCTTTTGTAAAATTTAAAAATATTATGAAAGTCAAGTCCTAATCATGTATAATGAAAGTAAGATCAACCCAACGAGTACGACAACATCCGGTCAACACAACTACATGCCGCATGAAGAGCGGCTGACCTTTTATTTAGATAGTTTTCGAAGAGAAGTAACTACCCAACGTTTGGAGGCGACGGGCGGTTACTTCTTTTTGTTGTATAATAGACATATAATTGAAAAGAGAAGTGCGCTTACACTTCTGCAACCTCTACCGTCAGGGTGGTGGTTGTCAATAGTTTAACGTTTGTCTTGAGAACCACCCTGCTTCCTACGGCGAGGGGTGGTTTTCTTGTTCTCTAGTACATTCTTCCGAAAAGTATATGCGCTTATTTCACGCACAAGCCTTTCAGAACTTCTCTAAAAAATTCAAGAAATGTTTCCATGATTATCACCTCCTCTCCTACATCGGAAAGAAGCGTAACAACCAACCACCCTTACAATATTTAGTTGCAACTCTATATTATCACACTCTCTTACCCTACTAGACTAACAACCTTCGACAAAATATAACAATCTTCGGGTGGTGACAGGCACGACTTAAGATGTAATTCGCAGAAAGAAGGACTTCTCTCTAAAAAAATCCCCCAACAGCCACTATAGTGTATGGTGTCTCTCTTTTATCGATTGCATAATTATGACAAAAAGGGAGAAAACATATGGCGACTGATCCACATAAGAAACAACTAAACAGCCATATTGGGAAATACGTCCGTTCGATCAGACAGAAAAAAGGCCTTTCTCGGGAAGACTTAGCAGGTGCTTCTAATGTTAGCCTCACCCATTTAGGAAACATCGAACGTGGTACTGCAAGCATGACTCCTTACACGCAAGCAAAAATAGCCAAAGGTCTAAAACTCACTAACCCTAATGAACTAACAGCTGAAGCCTTTGAAAAAGTCTATCCTTCAATGCCAACATACATATCGGATTAGCATCCTATCACTAACTGTTTAAGATTGCTAATCCGTGTTCATACATCTCAAGCTTTAAACTTCAAGAAAGCCCCCTAAATATGAACAAAACTGATCATTCCCCATTTATAAACAAATAAATCCCCCCAAAAAGGAGCCTCGCCATGCCCAAAACCATTCTCCCTCACTACGAAATCAACCGCGACACAACTGCCATTTTCCCAGCCAATCACACAGACTACTATTCCATCGTATGGGAACGAAACCGAATCTACTACATAAAGAAGACCCCCATACAACTCATCAGAGCAGGATGCCTCGAAGGAGGAGCCGACTTCGATGGTCGCAAAGCCGCTGTTATCCACAAAACAGGTATTCAAAGCAAAATTCCGATGCCAATTGATCCTAACGAGCACATTTATGCCTTCCCCACTCACTCCCCTAAACTCCACGAATGTTGCTGGATCTTCTATCACCATATCCGCTCCATTAAGCATCATCCTAAAAGCCATTCCAAATCGATCATCACATTTCAACATCACAAGCAACTAGAACTCGATATTTCCTATCACACACTCGAAAAACAGCTACAACGCACATCTTACTGCATCGTTCGCTTCTCCCACTATAAAATCCGTTCTTCCCAATTCGAATAAAACCCCATCACCTAAAAAGCCTGTCATAGCTACTGGCAGGCTCATAACCCAAGGAGGCACTACTATGCAATCAGGTCACATTAATCAATATGCACATCTAAGTAAGTTCAAATCAGCAAAAGAATTCAACGACTCTAACAAAATCTTTCTAAACACACACAGACAAGCTTTTACAAAAGGAGAGCACATCGGTCTTCTCACACTCATTCAATATAGTGTCAAAATACCAGGAGTCTGCAATGCAAAAATATGCAAATTAGTCCAAGCCACACACGCCAAAAACAAAGGAATTTCTCGCACAACGTTTGAACGAATGCTGAAAAAGGGCATGATCCTCGGACTGTTTACCACTTATAAAACCATCCGTAAAAAAGGTGGGAAATCTCATAATGTCTATGTCTTCAACCACTTTGACGTATCGAAATCAGAAAAACTGACGCAACGAGTAATCCCTCAAACACCAGTTACATCAAGCCCTCTAGCGACAAAAACAGTTCCTGAATCTATATCTCTTAAATCTAAAAAAATAAAAGAAAAAGATCTACGTAAAGAAACGCTAGACTCGCTTGATTACACTTATGCACCGTCCAATATTCCAACTCAATTCGTAAAAGCAGTGAAACCATTCTTTCCTAGCGCTAGGGACATTTGTGCTCTTTGGGATCGAGCGAAGATTGCCTATAATGCAAGAAACTATGATCAGCCGATTGATGAGTTTTCAGATATTATTATTCAAGCTTTTAAGCAAACTGTTTATAGGCATAAACGGAAGCAGATTAAGACGGGTTTTATGCAGTATTTTTATGGGGTACTTGTCGCGATGTTGCCGATGGGGGTTAGGTTATCGAGTGAACAGCGGGGGTTTGTAAGTTGGTTGGATCGGTTTGATGTAGAAACAGTTATAGCCATACAGGGACCATAACGTTTCATTTTTCGGAAGCATAAGAATAGTGAACAGTTCCCATGCTTCCGAAAATCTGTTTAATTTCACGATATTATAGGAGGAGCCGCCTCCCCCTCATTCACAACCAATACCATCACCATCACGATCTAGATGTTTGGCATATCCTGGCTCACCGCGTCTTATTGGGGCTGCCCCTGCTGCACGTGCTTCGGTACAATTCTTATAATAGACATTCGAATTGTTAGTAGATGCTGTGGTATTGGTAGAACTTGAACTCGTTTGATTTAAACTGGCTACTTGGATTGATTGTTTTTCTTTCAATTCTTTTACTTCTGACAATAATCGTTTATTTTCAGACCCTAGTACAGTCAACTCATCTAGGTAAGCCTGATTATCTTTTTCAAGCTCCTTCACAATGCGCTGAAATGAAACATGCTCTTTAGCAAGAGCTTTATTTTCATTCTTCATTTCCTCTATTTCTGTTTCATAGATTAGCACCTGGTCATTTAATTCTTCAAGGTGAAGAGCGGATTCATCATATTTCTCTTGCAAATCAAGTAATTGCTGCATTAATTGTTCATTTTTTAGTACTTCTTCTTCTAATTTTGCTTGTATACCCGTATCAAGGAAGGTTACTCCTATCAAAAAAAGAGTGAGTCCTCCTATCAAAAGAGGATAAAACTTCTTTTTAGATAAAGTATGCTCTTTGTTTCGCAACTTCTTAATAAGAAAAATAAAGAAATAAATAACTGAATACATTAACGCTAATAATCCTACTAAAAGAATCGCTTCCATCTCGTCCCTCGCCTTTAGATACTATTTTAGTTTTGTCACATTATCTCACATTATTACATTTTGTTTATTATTATCAACCTTTTCGACAAAACTAGTTATTTTTCGCATCTTAGCAGGCAGGCGTCTAATTGGAACCATACTAATGCTTCCTCTATGATCCGTACGTAATACACACCTACTGATGTCCCGAAAAAAGCTTCACCAGCAGTGAGAAGCATAGACTCTTTGGCCATTTTTCTATTAAAAGAAAAACGGGGACTGATTACGGCCAGTGAAATGTACCACCAATGACATTCTATTTACCACCTAGTGACAAGAAATGTACCAGCAAATGACAAGCTGTTTACCGCTATACCTTCTGTATAATTATTGAGCACACCTTCAGG
>NZ_JAOANA010000044.1:0-12144 GCF_032335535.1 Alkalihalobacillus sp. MEB130 | reverse complement strand
ATCATGCAACAGTCGTTAACATTATTGGTCCATCATACAGAATTAAAGACCACTTAGAAAAAGATGATGATTAATTTTGTACATTCTTAAATGATCAAAAATGTACATCGTTAGCTTGACATTTACAGTGAGACGAGCTGTTTTTCTTCGTAACCCAACATGAGATACACCTAAGAGACACTTCATGGTCATCATCCCCCTAGAAGAGAAATAGCGAGCCAGGACATTGCCAGGCGGGCGCCGCACAAATTAGAAGGCGGGTCTTTCCTGTACTTATTGAAGAACCAAATACCTCGTATCAGTTCAATTGCGGAAATCACCTAAATTTAAAGAGTCTTTCAAAGATAAAAATGCAAGTAATTTTACATGAAGGGTTGTATGGTAACCTACATCAAAATTATAATTACTTTGTATATAAATAATGCTTCCCCTAGCAGAGAAGAAGGGAAAAAATCAATGAACAAAAAGACGAAAAGCTCTCTAATGATCATTTTAATAACTCTACCCCTCTTCACACTTTACCTCTTATTATGGCCCGTTCCCATTCAACCTCCTCATTGGAACGCTCCACAGTCAGACGGATATACTGGTCCTCATGAATTAAATAGTAGGTTAGCGGGCATGGAATTTATTGAACTTGGTGATTACAAACAACCAGAGCATATAGTGTATCGAGAAAATTGGCTGTATGCCGCGATGGAGGACGGAGAAATCATTCGTGTTCGCCCTGATGGATCAGAAAGCGAAGTGGTCGTCAATACAGGGGGACGTCCGCTTGGATTTGATTTCGATTCAGAGGGAGCACTGATCATTGCTGACCCTTTGTATGGAGATCATGGGGGAATCCTGCGAGTGACCAACCTTGGTGTGGGAGCAGAGATTGAACTCTTAACAGATTCGGCTGATGGAGATCCCATTTCTTTTGCTGATGCTGTTATAGTGGCAGAAAATGGTTTGATTTATTTTTCAGATGCCTCATTACTTGTGAAGGCAAAGGAAATCGGTGATGTAGGAAAAGCTGGTGAGTTAGACATATTAGCCAATAGCAGTACCGGAAGGGTATTAGAATACAATCCTATAACCAAGCAGACACGAGTATTAATGACGGACTTAAGTTTTGCAAATGGAATTGCTTTAAGTGAAGATGAAGAGCATTTATTAATTAATGAAACAGGCAAATATCGCGTTTGGAAACTAGACGTAAATGCAGAAAACGTCAGTGCTTTCGAACAGGATGAGTCTGCGCAGATCCTAATTGATAATTTACCAGGTCTACCTGATAACATTATGCAAGGGAAAGAGGGAAGGTACTGGATTGGTTTAATTCATCCTCGAAACGCTTTTTTAGACTATAGTGCGAACAAACCATGGCTTCGTTCTATCGCGATGCGTTTACCAGATTTTATGTTGCCTAAAGGTAATGGGCATTCTCATGTTATAGCCATTAATGAGTTAGGGAATGTGTTAGTTGATTTACAAGATTCCGATGGTTCCTACAGAGAAATCACGGGAGCTACTGAGACAGACGACAAGTTGTTTTTCCATCATTTAAATGATTTGAATACGATTGGTTGGATAAAAACGAGAGATATCGAATTTTAGGTTACATTTACGCATTTCTTTTCCAGGAGAAATGCTTTTTTGTTTTATAGGATAAAGAAAACCACCAATGCACATTCCAAACTTTAAAACTTACAAATGGAGCTTAGCTTAGATGAATCCTTCATTTACAACATGTATATAGTAATAACTCTTTACCTCTGTCAAATCTTCCCTTACAATTAAAATATTACTTCGCCTACCTAAATTAGGCGTTTTTCTTTTCGTTAGAATCTTTTATCTACTATGGAATGGACAAGATGAGGAAGGGGGAGGTGTATGATGAAGCTCAAAGAAGAACAGAATGTCCAACCTTCTAGTAGTGAGGGGCATTTAAGACAGTTAGCCCAAGTTGGTCAAATTTCTGCTGGGATTGCTCATGAGGTGAAAAATCCTCTAACGGCTGTAAAAGGGTTTCTTCAGTTGGTACAAGAGGAACAAAATAATGAATACCTAGCGATTGCTTCCGATGAACTTGAAAATGCAATTACAACGTTGAATAATCTTTTACAAGTTTCCAAACCAGATTTATTTGATGAAGGCCATCAAACGGTCTGTCTCTCTGTTGAATTAGACTCTATTTTACATTTATTTCAGGATAAATTGTACGATGTCCAAGTAATTACGGAATTCAATGATACAGATGTTTCGATAGTTGGAAAGAAAAATCAGTTTAAGAAAGCATTTTTTAATTTAATTAAAAATGCAATAGAGTCCATTGAAGGTACTGGAACCATTATTATTACGCATCAATTAAAAGGGTCCGATGTGTTGGTATCGATTGAAGATACAGGTAAGGGTATACCGGAAGAGAGTCTAGATTTATTGGGGACTCCTTTTTTTACAACAAAGGATCTAGGTACCGGAATGGGGCTGACTCAGGTGTTCTCTACCGTGTATGAACATGGTGGTCAAATCCAAGTGGATAGTGTAGAGAATATCGGTACTAAATTTATAATAACCATTCCAATAAAAAATGAAGGTGAAAAGCGCATGGTGAGAAAATTGAAAGTAACATATGAAGAAGGCTTTTCGATTAAAGATTTTCTCTTCAAAAATCGCAATGAGTTTGAAGCGAGATTATTGGAAGAAGCTATTAATGTTAAGGGTAAAATTGAAGAAATACATAACATTGGGAATATAAATTTATTAGGAAATGCGCATAAGCTTGTTTTATTTATCGTTGAGGAAAGAGAACATGAGTTAATTAACTTTGCCAAGCAAGAAGGAATCGCCTGGGCAAAGTATTCTTTGACACTTGCCTTTAAATTAGAGTGGGTACAAGCGATCCGCAGAACGATATGGGACTTCTTGTATAACTATGATGAACTTTCTAATGTCGAAGAGAACCGCTTAACCTTCTATACACAAGAAAAACAAATTAATGAACTAGTGGATCAGTTCTTTGCAAACTTCTTCATTAGCTACTCTAATTTCAAGGATGGTCTACTTGAAACACAAAGACAGCTGGTTGAGAACTTATCCGTACCGATTATTCCTATTAGTCAAGAAGTTTGTATTTTGCCTCTAATAGGTTTACTTGATCGTCAACGTCTAGTCTTCATTGAAGATAAAGTGTTAACCGAGATTGAGAAACAATCGATTCAAACGCTCATTGTTGATTTTTCCGGCGTTACTCCTATGGAACAAGAGACAGTTTCCGATCTTGCTAGTATTATCGATGGGATTTACATGATGGGTTGTAAAACGATCTTAACCGGTCTACGCAAGGAAGTCGTTAAAACTCTTAGAAATTCTTCCGGAAGTTTCCTTCTTAAAGGAGAGTTTAAAGGCACTCTTCAGTTAGCATTGGATGATGTGCTTCAAAATAGTCATTAAAACGTTCTTTATGGGTGTGATCAATGGTGTGAAATACAGAGCCTAAAGCTTAAGCAACAAGCTTTAGGCTTCTTTCTCGATACCTAACCATATACTAATACTAATAAGATGAATATGATACAGTAAGAATGAAACGGATTCCCCCATATGATTCTGTTAGTCTAATAGAAAGGGTCTATGTAACATGAATTCATACATATTAATGATTTTGGTTGTCATAATCTATAGTGGAAACATCTTAGTCGGTAAATTGATCAATGAGTTATCACCATTTACCATTACTTTTTTCCGTTTGTTGATAGCATTTGTAGTATTGTTACCCATTGGGTTTCGTAGTGCATGGAATAACCGCTCAATTTTTTTTGAATATAAGATGCCGCTATTATTAATGACTGTAACAGGAATAACGCTTTTTAATACGTTTATTTACGGGGCATTGCAATTTACGACGGCTTCTAATGTTGCGGTGCTTGAATCAGTCATACCCGCTTTGACTGTGGTATTAAGTGCAGTACTACTAAAAGAGAGACTGCAGAAGATGCAATGGGGCGGTGTTCTGATTTCCATCATTGGAGCGATATGGGTTGTGATAGATGGCAAAATTTCTCACCTTCTAGCGATGAATTGGAATGTTGGCGATGTGCTTATGATTGGGGCGATCATTTCTTGGTCCTTTTATTCGATTCTTGTTAAGAAATACATGCATCTATTCCCACCATTTGCTGCCATTTTTGTCATGACTGGTATTTCAGTTTTAGTCTTACTTCCCATTGTCACTATTGAGTGGTCTATAACGGGACTGCCTAAACTAGCAGCTACTCCTACCTATGTTGTGAGTCTCTTATTTATGGGGATCTTCCCGTCATTTATTGCTTTGATTTTATTTAATAGGGCGGTTGCCACCTTAGGTGCCTCACAAGCTTCTGTATTTCTAAATTTACTCCCTGTTTTCACCATGCTAGGGGCATATCTATGGCTAGGCGAATCTATTACAGGTATGCAAATGATCGGCGCATTCATAGTGATTTTTGGTGTAATGGTAACAACGCAGGTCATTACTGTACGAAGCAAAAAAGAAAGAGTAGTAGAATATTAATCCAGCATGGATAACGATCGTACTGGGTACCTATAAAAATTATATGGAAAGATTTGTATTCTAATTATTTCCTGTTAAAATATAGATATATCCATAGAAAAACGGTGGTTTCCATGAAGTTGAAAATTCAATCCATTGACATAGACTTTCACCAGATAGTTGAAAACTCTCTTAATGCTATTTGGATTCTTGGAACAGAAGGAGAAATTCTCTACTTTAATAAAGCTTGTATGAAATTACTCAAGTTGACTTCTCCTGAGGACATTTTATCTAAAAAGTTGTATACGTTTCTCCCACCTGACATCCACGCTCCTTGTAAAGAACGATTAATAAAAGTAATAGAAACGCAAGCAATTCTTGAGAGCATAGAAGCAAAGATGATTAGGAGCGATGGGGAGGTTATTGATGTTGAAGTAAGGACTGTACCATACCATTTGAAGGGCAAGGTATATGCTCAAGTCATTATGCAAGATATTACACAACGCAAGATAGCGGAGAAGCTTTTAAATGATAGAGAAAAATTAGCCTCGCTTGGCCAAACAGCTGCTAGCATTGTTCATGAAGTGAAAAATCCTCTGACATCAGTGAAAGGATTTTTACAGCTATTAAAAGAATCTCAATCTCACAGTTATCTAGATACGATGGAATCTGAGTTAGAAAAAGCACTAGAGACTCTTCAAAATTTATTGCTTGTTTCCAAACCGAATTTACATGACGAACCGTTCGTTTCCATTGCTTTAGGTAAGGAATTAGAATCTCTATTGTTTTTATTTCAAGAAAAACTTTGTAATATGAAAGTGGAATTGAATGTAAGAGATGCAGAGAGAACAGTAGTTGGGAAAAGAAGTTTATTGTTAAAAGCCTTTTTTAATTTAATCAAGAATGCAATAGAGGCTATACCAGATAAGGGTATGATTGAAATCGAGCATTATTATGAAAACGGATGGGTTCATATAAAAGTGAGAGATACAGGAGTTGGAATAGCTGAAGATAAGGTGAAACTGCTAGGAACTCCGTTTTTCACTACGAAGAGTGACGGTACGGGCTTAGGTGTGACTCAAGTGTTTACGACAATAAACGAACATGGCGGAGGTGTCTCTGTTCAAAGTGTAGTCGGTGAAGGTACGATTTTTCATATTCGACTTCCTGCTGAATAGAATCTTTTTATTACAGGTTGACAAAGTGCATTTGTGAGGAAAGTGAGTGTGGCCAGACCATTTTGGGGTTAGGGGCTGGTCTTGACCATCACCATCACTATCACTATTCCTCACGAATGAACTTCAAAAAAATAGGGCTTACTTATTGGCAAGCTCTATTTTTTAGAATCAGTTCCATGTTCCTATGCAATCAAGATACTATTTTGTTAGGTTAATGCAAGATTGTCGATTACTTTTCCTTATATGGTATATCATATTATTCTATAATCGTTCTTACTATATTGAAGTTAGATAAAGTTTATACTGAAATGAGATGAATAGGAAAAGGAGAATACAGAAGAGCTGATCTTGTTTGATTTACTATCAAATTTAACTACTCTGCTCCTTTCTTTAGATTATATCTTTCCTGGAATAACCACTAACAAAAATTCGTTTACTTCTTTCATCCACAGTTAATAGGAAGATATCGTTAGTACTTTCAAATCCATGGCTTTCAGCTTGCTCTTGTAGCCATGAAGGAGTAAGACCGATTTTCTTTACATTTGAATAGTTGATGTTTCCTTCTAATATAAGGACAGAAGGATATCCTTTCTCAGGAGGATCTTCCATTATATCGTTAGGTGTTAGTGCGTCATATTTCGATTTTTTTATAACGCTAATCTGTCCATTCGGTTCCAAGATGGCATAATCGATTTCTGTTAAATCGCTAGCTTGATTCAATCTTAAATCCATCATAAGTGATTCAACTGTCACTTTCGCTTTGCGCATTTCGTCTACTAAGATGTGTCCTTTATTAATAATAATAATCGGCTCTGCCTCTACAATACGCCTTATCCTTGCATTCTTAAGAGCTAAGTAGGATAAGGTAAGGTGTAACCCAGCAATAAATGAAGCAGCAGCCAAGGGGCCGCCAAGGGCGATATCTCCACTTGATAAAGGTTCACCAACTACATCACCTATTATAACGGCAAAAATAAAATCAATAGGATGAAACGAAACCATCGACCGTTGCCCTAGGACTTTCACTACCATAAAAATGTAAACATATATAATAGTAGCTCGTATAATAAATCCGTAGATAGGCAAATCCTCTGCACCATGCCAAACATCCAAAATCTTCCCCTTCTTTCTATCTAATGTATTACCACCATGTCCCTTTTGCTTCTTTCTATACCATACAAGTTAAAAATGATGTTCGTTTTTTCTAATGGGAACGTTTTCCGTTGTATTTCGTATAAACAATTGAATGATAAGCATTGAATTGACAAAGTAATGTTACTTGAGTGAGGTGCTTGAAAAAGGGTAAGACCGTAGCTGTTACGATATGGTACCCTTGTTAGAAAGGGGGAGTTTTCGTGAAAGAAGATGAAAAAGGTCTTTATGGCATAATGTTGGTAGGAGCAATTGGCACCGTTTTGATTTTAGTAGGGTCATTGCAATTCATTGAAATAGAAAATATGAATGGGTTCATGACTATTTTATTTGGATTTTTGCTAACGATTACCTATATCAATTACTTAGAATCGAAAGCAGGTGTTAGGAAAAGGCTTATTGTGATGAGAGTCATCTTTTCCATTGTGTTATTGGCGGTATTAGCTTTTATCTTTTTTTAAGGTTTAAACTTTTTTATGTCAGGAGCAAAGGAAGCTGTTTGGTATATATAACTGAGAAACTAATAAAGCATACATAGATGATTCATATTATAGGGGAATAAGAAGCAGCCGAAGAGAAAGGTAGGTTAGAGGTTACATGAAATATTGGGAAACGACTTATCAAATGCAAACAATCAGGGTAGAGAATCGATGGAATGGCGAAAAATTATACGTGAATGGCGTTTTGCAGGATGAAAGAATTGGTATGAGATCTGATTCGAGACTATATGGGAGAATCATCAACCATAACAATGAAGTGGAATATATAAAAGTGTCTATTGGAACGTATTTATTTACTTTGCAATGCGTTATTTTTGTGAATGACCAGATTGTTTATTCGAGTAAAAAATAGGGCTTTAGTTAAATTGGAGGAAGTGAACTATTAAACTAACGCATACGAGGCTTTTGGTGAATAATTACGAGGCGTGTTTCCATTTTTATAAAAATGTTCTTTCTTTTGAGTGTACATGGGGAACGGAACATTCCAACTATGCTCAGTTCCAAGTCGGGGGTACACAACTTGCGATATTCGATAAAAAACAAATGCTAGAGGATCTAAAGGAGTCAAATGATTCCGCTTTAGACCAACCCCTGCATGAAGTTGCATTAATTTTTGCTGTTGAGAATGTAGATGAAGTGTACCACTCTTTAAAATCGAAGGTGCACTTTGTTACAGAACCTCATGACAGAGAAGATTGGGGCATTCGCGTAGCGCATTTTAGAGATCCTAATGGAACATTGCTTGAAATAAATACAAACATACCTATGTCAAGGTAGATTTCTGGAGAAGGGGACGTTTACGGATAAATCGTAAACATCTCCTTCTTTTTTGTAGACGGTTTACTAGAAATGCGTTATGGTAACTAAGCGATTCTTGTTTGCTAGAATACGGAGGTTTTATTATGAGAGGAACACAACATTTACTAGTCGGAGCTTCCATTGGTGGAGCGCTGGCTTATTTAGGGAATACGGAGATCAGTAGTGCAGCGCTAATAGTCGGAGTTAGTTCGTTTGCAAGTCTAGCACCTGATTTAGATACGAATGGAAAGCTAGCAAGACGAATGACCGTTTCCCACACGGTGGTTCGTCAACTTATTTTTATACTAGGAGCTTGTATAGCAGCTTACGTTAGCTTTTTTCAAGATGAGATGATTTGGATAGGAGTAGGAATTTTTATTGGTGCGATCTTTTTGTCGAGGCGGTTCATTACTCCCAAATCGATGAATCTCCTGACCGCAGCCTGCTTAATAGGAGCTGGGATGTACGTATCAATCTTATGGTTAATTGGGTTAGGTCTGTTTTGTGCAGTGGCTGCATTATCTGCTCACCGAGGAATCACGCATAGTTTCGTAGGGCTTTTGTTCTTTTCATGGATAGCTTCGAGTGCTGAATCTTATTACGCAGTCGATGGAGTTTTTCTTGCTGCCGTATTAGGCTACATCTCTCATTTAGTACTTGATATGAGACTTCTTCCATTTAATAAAAGAGGGGTGAAGTGGTTATATCCTGTTTTGAAAAAAGAATGGTAGTTCCTTATGGTATATTTAGGTATATTAGGAGTTGAGATACATAACAAACCAGTAAGAATTCGGACTTTTAATGTAAGTGGTGCTCATTTGGTGTTAATCAAAACAATCAGCTCTTATGTTGAAATAGGATATTGGATTGAAGTAAAGAATAACTAAAGAAAGCAAAGAACTTTTTGGAGGTGACGTATGATTAAGGATTTGTGGTTTACTGTGCAGCAGATTGATCCTACTACATATGCAATTAGTGAATATGGACATTGGGAGAAGGTACATTCCTTTTTATTAATGGGAAAAGAGAAGGCAGTATTAATTGATACCGGTCTTGGAATTGACAATATAAAAAGAATAACCGATCAATTGACTACATTGCCGATCGAAGTGATCACAACGCATGTTCATACGGATCATATAGGAAGTCATGGGCAATTTGAAAAGATCTATGTTCACGAAGGAGATAAAGACTGGTTAGTGAACGGAATTAAAGGCTTATCGATTGAACAGATCAGAAAAGATGTTAGTAGAGATATAACGTTACCAACACCGAAAACATTTAAGCCGGATACATATCAACCATTTCAAGGCGAGCCAACAGGTTTATTACATGATGGAGATGTCTTTGAGTTGGGGAATAGAAGATTACGGATCTATCATACACCTGGGCATTCTCCTGGACATATATCGGTTTTGGATGAAACGAACGGATATTTGTTTACAGGAGACCTGCTATATGATGAAACCCCAATCTATGCTTTCTATCCTTCAACCAACCCTGTTGATTTAGTAAATTCTTTAGAAAAAATTGCCGAGATCCCAAACATTTCAATGATTTATGGTTCACATAACACGTTAGGGCTTGAACCAACAATTCTACATGAAGTCAAAAAGGCCGTACAATTTTTAAGAGAAAAGAAACTGGCTACATTCGGCACAGGCATTCATACATTTAACGGATTTAGTGTCCAGTTTTAGTTATTAGTGTAAATATAGTGGAAGGAGACTTAGTGGCGAAACCTGTGGATTTACATTATCGAGAATGTGTTTTACCACGAAACGTCGTATCCATCAAATGAAATAAAGGGACAATCCTATTAGGTACAGTAGGGTGGCAGGAAATCTTTTGTATCATAACTATGCGGTGGTCGTTAGGACCATCGCTTTTTTTATGAGCCAGTGTTAATAAATCAATAAATTTACAATGTAAAACATTATATATTTATTGATAAACAATATATTTTATACTACTATTAACGTAAAGATAACGAAGTGAGGTGCTTTTTTATGAAAGAAGAATTAGTGAAAATAGCTGAACAAGGAAGAACACTTTTGTTAAAGATAGCCATTTTTCTTATTGGCATAACGGTACTTGGATTGTGTCTTATATGGTTGCCATGGCAAGCGATGATTTTAGAAGACATGTACCCGGAATTTGTGTTCTTGAAGCTCCCTCTTTTAATCGGTATCTATCTAACGACCATTCCGTTTTTCTTTGCTTTGTATAAAGGCATAAAGCTGTTAAGCTATATCGACAAGAATCAAGCTTTCTCAGAACGATCTGTAAAATCGTTACGCTCAATAAAAGTCTGTGCCATCACCATTAGTTTATTGTATGTTTTGGGCATGATGATTCTGATTTCAGTTAATGCAGGTAACCCAGGTATCTTGCTTCTAGGACTGGTTATCACGTTTGCTTCTATTGTAATTGCGGTATTTTCAGCCGTTCTTCAGATGTTATTGAAAAGTGGGATGGATTTAAAAGCAGAAAATGATTTAATGGTCTGAGGTGAAAAGAATGTCAATTATCATCAATATTGATGTGATGTTAGCTAAAAGAAAAATGAGTGTAACAGAGCTATCCGAAAGAGTGGGAATTACAATGGCTAATCTTTCTATTTTAAAAAATGGGAAGGCAAAGGCGATCAGATTTTCCACCTTGGAAGCCATATGCAAAGCGTTGGACTGTCAGCCTGGTGATATTCTTGAATATCGAAGCGATAGTGAAAAGGAATAGGATTGTTAAAACAGTGCACCACAAACAGTTTTTTTATTGCACCACTAGTGGGAGGAGGGGTTCAATTGATTTTGTTGTTACTAATCGTAATCATATGTTTGCCTATGATTGGTTTTTTTCTTTACTCACACTTTAAATGGTTAGGTGCTATTTTTATTTCTAGTCCTCTCGTTGTCATTGTATTTTTTGTTGGCTGGTGGGTAGTAGCAACCAATCATTACTTCGTCTCTTCAACAAACCTTGAGAATGAATCGATCGCGAAGTTTAGCTTACAAGAGACAGTACCAAAAGATCGTTTGAGCTCTTATGAGAAAAGGGAAGGTGCCGATGGTTATTCTTATCATGATGGAGATCTCTTTCTTTCTACAGACAGAGACCATAAGATTGTTTCGTTGTCAGCTGGAGCTCCGCCTCTTGAAACTTCCTCTGAACTAAAAGTAGGGGACACGATAGAACGAGCCAAAGAGATATATGGTGATTATTTTTATTCGTATCGAGAAATGGGACTAGGAAAGGCAATCGTTTACGTAGATAGGTCAAACCAATACTTGCTTACTATTTGGACCAGAGACGATAAATTTGTCGCGAACATATGGTTATCGGTTTATTAAAAACAGTTGCAATCAAACTATCGTCATAGAATAATAGCAAAGAATAGGGGGGCATCTGATGAGCAATTGGTGGTATAGTGTTTACTTTTTAATTATAGGGGTCATTGCTTTTTTCACGGGAGAAATTGTTACGTTTATCATGCTTGGTTTCATATTATTAAGCCTTACTAATATAAACAATACCTTGAAAAAGATATATAAAATGAAAAAAGGGAATAAGACAGCTTCTAAAGAGTAGAGTCATGTGTAGTGAAAAGGAGTAGGGTAATCCTAGTTCGATCAAGAATTGCCGTATGAAGAAATGTCTTTCATAGAGTCGATGAAAGACAAATTCGGCTAAAATGAGAAGGATCTGTCTTTCATAAAGAGGATGAAAGACAAATACTAGCTAAAATGAGAAGGAAGTGTCTTTCATAAAGAGGATGAAAGACAAATACTAGCGAAATGAGAAGGACTTGACTTTCAAAGAGCGGATGAAGGACAAATCCTAGCTAAAATAAGAAGGAACTGTCCTTCATATATAAATTAATTTAATAATGTACAGATATGATTACATAAGAATGTACAGTTTGCTGGTGTACATGCATACTTAAGTCTGAGGTGGAGAAGATGCATGTACAGTTGAACTTAACGACATCTATAGAAGTCAAAAG
>NZ_JAOANA010000043.1:0-14619 GCF_032335535.1 Alkalihalobacillus sp. MEB130 | reverse complement strand
TGAACTTTTCGATTATATCAATTGGTACAATAATATCCGTTCGCACAGTGCACTGGGGTATTTAAGTCCAGTAAGCTATCGAAACGTAGCCCTTAAAAAGATTGTTTGATTTAGTGTTGACATACCACTTCATCTTCAGGAACCTATCTCTCTTTTCTTTCCCCAATTCTTCGAGCTCTCCCAGTAAGTCAACCTCCTCCCTCAACTCTTTTCCAAAAATAATTTCTTCACCACAGAAAAAACCTGAGCATATGCTCAGGCTTTTTGATATTTTAAAATGGGTTTTCTCGCTGCTGTTGTTTCATCTAATCGCGAGATAACTGTTGTATGAGGAGCTTCTTGAACAATCTCTGGATTCTCCTCTGCTTCACGAGCAATTTGAATCATGGCATCAATAAACTCATCTAACGTTTCTTTTGATTCTGTTTCCGTCGGTTCAATCATCATACATTCCTCTACATTAAGTGGAAAATAGATGGTTGGCGGATGGTAACCAAAGTCTAGCAAACGTTTGGCAATATCTAGTGTCCGTACACCTAATTTCTTTTGACGTCGACCTGATATAACAAATTCATGCTTACAATGTTGAGTGTAAGGTAGGTCAAAGTGTGGCTCAAGGCGGCGCATCATATAATTTGCATTTAGTACCGCATATTCTGACACTTTACGTAATCCATCTGGCCCCATTGTTCGAATATAAGTGTACGCTCGAACGTTTATGCCATAGTTTCCGTAATACGGTTTGACACGGCCGATTGACTGAGGACGGTTATAGTCAAAGTCATATACACCATCTTCACGCTTAACAATCACTGGTTTCGGCAAATAAGGAATTAACTCTTTCTTCACTCCGACCGGACCAGATCCTGGACCACCACCACCATGCGGCCCCGTAAATGTCTTATGCAAGTTTAAGTGAACAACGTCAAATCCCATATCCCCTGGTCGTGCGATTCCTAAAATCGCATTGGAGTTAGCTCCGTCATAATAAAGCTTTCCACCAGCTTCATGAATAATTTGCGCCATTTCTACGATGTATGATTCAAACAATCCAAGTGTATTGGGATTCGTAAGCATAAGAGCCGCGGTATCTTCTCCGACAACTTCACGTAAATGATCTAAGTCTACTAAACCATTTTCATCCGTTCGTACCGTAACAGAAGCAAAGCCTGCTACTGTAGCAGAAGCCGGATTCGTTCCGTGAGCTGAGTCTGGTACGATAACCGTCGTACGATCAAAGTCTCCGTTTGCTTCATGGAAAGCACGGATCATCATTAATCCAGTCCATTCACCATGTGCCCCTGCTGCTGGTTGAAGTGTAACTTCATCCATACCTGTAATCTCTGCAAGAGATGTTTGTAACTCATAAAGAAGTTCCATAGAACCTTGTACTTGTTCAACTGGCTGATGTGGGTGAATGTGAGCCAATCCTTCGAAACGAGCTACATCTTCATTAATTTTCGGATTGTACTTCATTGTACAAGATCCAAGTGGATAAAACCCAGAATCAACACCATGGTTACGCTTAGATAACGCTGTGTAATGACGCATGATTTCAAGCTCAGATACTTCTGGCAATTCTGGCTCTTCTACACGTAAAAATTCACTTGGAATTAACTCTTCTATATTTTGTTCCTCAATATCTAATACTGGCAAGCTATGTCCGACTCGTCCTGGCTTGCTGCGTTCAAAAATGAATGGCTGGTCTTTTGTTATCATAGTAGTGCCCCCAATTCCTTGGCAAAAGTATCAATTTCAGTTTTCGTTCTTACTTCTGTCACAGCTACTAGCATTTGCCCTTCAAGAGATTCATCATCACGACCAAGATCATATCCTCCAATGAATCCTTTTGAAAGTAGAAGTTTATTTACTTCAGATACTGGTCTGTTAACTTGAATAACAAATTCATTAAATGTTGGTTGTTCAAAAACGATTTCTACTCCATTAGCTTTCAATTGCTTTTTCATATAAGATGCTTTTTGAACATTTTGATAGGCCATTTCTTTGACACCTTTTTTCCCAATTGCACTCATTGCAACTGAGGCAGCCAAGGCATTCAGAGCTTGGTTAGAACAAATATTAGAAGTCGCTTTTTCACGTCTTATATGCTGTTCACGCGCTTGAAGTGTTAAAACAAACCCACGTTGTCCATGTTCATCTGTGGTTTGACCAACTAAACGGCCAGGAACTTTTCGCATTAACTTTTTCGTTGTTGCGAAATATCCACAATGTGGCCCACCAAATTGAGTGGCAATCCCAAACGGTTGTGCATCCCCTACAACAATATCGGCACCGAACTCACCAGGAGGCTTTAAAAGTCCTAACGCTAAAGGATTACTAGAAACGACGAACATTGCTTTTCCACTATGAGAAATCGCTTCTAGCTCGGCTAGTGGCTCAAGATTCCCAAAAAAGTTTGGATGTTGGACAACCACACAAGCTGTGTCATCTCCGTATACTTCCTGCAACTGTTTCAAATCAGTGACACCGTTCACCGTATCAATTTCAATTACATTAAGACGCTGACCAGTAGCATTCGTTTGTAGGACTGCACGAGCTTCTGGGTGAACCGCCTTTGAAACTAAAATGGTTTTCTTTTTCGTTTGTCCCGCACTTAACATCGCTGCTTCTGCTAATGCTGTTGGACCATCATACATAGAGGAATTAGCTAAATCCATACCCGTCAATTCACAGATCATCGTTTGAAATTCAAAAATAGCTTGGAGCTCTCCTTGAGAAATTTCTGGTTGATACGGCGTGTAAGCTGTGTAAAATTCAGACCGAGAAATAACGTGATCCACAATCGATGGGATATAATGTTCATAAACACCTGCCCCTAAAAAAGAAGGGGTTTGTTTTAACGATATATTTTTCGCAGCTAATCCTTGAAAATATGAAATCAGTTCAGGCTCCTTTAACGCTGCTTTTATATTTAATTCACCTTTAAAACGAATATCATTCGGAATATCTGAAAACAGTTCTTCGATTGAACTGACACCGATTGTCTTTAGCATTTCTGTTTGATCAGCATCTGTCATAGGTAAATAACGATGATTCATGAATGTTCCTCCTCTTACTTCTTATAAAATGGCGTTGATACAACTTGTGCTTTTAAACGTTTTTTCCGAACTTGTACTTCTACTTCTGTACCGATCTCCGTAACGTCCATATCTAATACGGCAAGACCAACATTTTTCTTTAAGGTCGGAGATTGTGTTCCTGTCGTGACAAATCCCACTAGTTGATCGCCGACAAACACTTCATACCCCGTACGTGGAATTCCTTTATCGATCATTTCAAGTCCAACTAACTTTCTAGTTAGTCCTTCTGTCTTTTGCTTTTTTAATGCTTCTTTCCCTATAAAATCAGCTTCTTTGTTTACTTTGACGGCAAATCCGATTCCTGCTTCTAGTGGCGAGATCTCTTTTGTCAACTCTTGACCATAAAGTGGCAATCTAGCTTCAAAACGGAGTGTATCTCGCGCTCCGAGACCACAAGGAACAAGGCCATCTTCTTTCCCAGCTTCTAGTAAACTTTTCCATAGATTCGGTGCATCAGACGACAAACAATAAAGTTCAAATCCGTCCTCACCTGTATAGCCGGTTCTTGAAACAAGTGCCTTCACCCCATCTACATCTACATCATCAGCAAATCGGAAAAAACCAATTGATGACAAATCATACGATGTTTTCTTTTGTAAGATTTTTTCTGCAAGAGGACCTTGAATGGCAAGCTGAGCAATATCACTGGAAATGTTAAGAGCTGTAACGCCTTCTATCAAGTGTTGTTCCATCCACTTAACATCTTTTTCGATATTTGAAGCATTAATAACTAGTAAATAATCATCCTGAGCTTTACGGTAAATAAGTAAATCATCTACCGTTCCACCATCTTCATAACACATAGCCGTATATTGTGCCTGACCATCTACTAATTTAGATACGTCATTTGTCATTAATTTCTGTAAATAATTTAGGGCCTCGGGTCCTTTCACTTCTACTTCGCCCATATGTGACACGTCAAAGAGTCCTGCTTTTGTACGGACCGCTTCATGCTCTTCCTTAATGCTTATAAATTGTACTGGAAGATCCCAACCACCGAAATCGATTGTTTTGGCTCCACTTTCTTTATATAGGTCAAATAATGGTGTTCGTTTTAAATCTGCCATGTTCCAACCTCCTCAAATCTCATTTTTTTAAAGAAAAGAATACAAAAAGGACAGAGTTATACACTTGGTTGTGTATAACTCTGTCCTGTAACCAGAAAGTTTCCTATATTCAGTCAAAAGAATATAGTGTCTTCGTAGGTGGCTATTTAAGCACTCTCCAGAGCTGCGTCAAATAAGAGTCTTTTTTGCCTGAGAGATTCGCGCTGGTAACACATTACCAGACACTTGCTCCTTCGGCGTTGCATATAGCAAGCTCTCCCCTTATTCTCATCCGCTATGAATTTAGATATTCCTATTTAAACACATGAATTTTTGATAAATGGTACATACTACATGTATAACCATCTTGAAATAAGGCAATGTAAGTAATTCGGATTTATATTAACATCCTACCAATTTGAATCATGTTTCGCAACTGTTTATTTAATAAATCTGATTATTTTACAGTTTTTTTATATTTTCATTCGGATATGGACGATAGTTTGATCGAAAGGATGATATAGAATGAAGATTGATATACATTTTGATCAAGAGTGGAATGACACTTTTAAAGAAAGACTCGATCAAGATGGACCTTGGTCCAACTGGGAACTTTTCAAACTAGCATATGAGGCTGAGGAGCATCAAACAATTCCCGAGTTTCATGGATTACAAGCTCCAAAACACCTTCCTCAGTTAAAGCCGTTCCCTCATCAAATTGAGGTCGCAAATACCGTTATTGAACAAATGAACGGCAAAGCCATTTTAGCTGATGAAGTAGGACTTGGGAAGACGATCGAGGCTGGTTTAATCTTAAAAGAATACATGATACGAGGTTTGGTTAAGAAAGTATTAATTTTAGTACCAGCTTCTCTTGTTTCACAGTGGGCAATTGAATTAAATACTAAGTTTCATATCCCTGCCATTGCTCAAAGAAAGACATATGTCTGGGAACAATGTGACGTGGTTGTTGCTTCCATCGATACTGCAAAGCGACAACCTCATCGTGACATTGTGTTAGATCAACCGTATGACTTAGTTATTATTGATGAAGCTCATAAACTAAAAAATCCAAAAACAAAAAACTATGAATTCATCAAACAATTAAAAAAGAAGTTCTGTCTACTTTTAACTGCAACTCCTGTTCAAAACAAACTTGAAGAAATTTTTAATTTAGTGTCCTTATTAAAACCCGGTCACTTAGGCGACATTGCCTCATTCGAAAAAGAATATCGTTCAAACAAACGCTCACCTAAAAACGAAGAAAAATTAAGAGAGCTAGTAAACAAAGTCATGGTTCGAAACCGTCGAGAAGAAACTGGAATCGAATGGACGAAACGAATTGTTGAGACAGTCCCAATTGAGTTTAGTGAATCGGAACGGGCCTTCTATGATGAGATTGAGCAGTTAAAAGATAACTCCAATCATTTTGGCCTACTTACGTTAAAGAGGGAGCTTTGCAGCAGTAGGGAGGCCGCCTTCATGACATTAAAAAACATGGTGGAACGTGCCCATGCTGATGGACGTGAACTTCCCGGAGCAGAAAGGCTACTAAATAAAATTGGAGAAGTAGAAGGACATGCTAAAGCAGAGAAAGCATTAGAAATTATTCAAAAGATTAATGATAAAGTTATTATTTTCACTGAATACCGCGCAACACAACTATATTTGCAATGGTTTCTAAAACAAAATGGTATTTCTTCCGTTCCGTTTAGAGGTGGTTTTAAACGTGGAAAGAAAGACTGGATGCGCCAGCTTTTCCAAAATCATGCTCAAGTCTTAATTGCAACTGAGGCCGGCGGTGAAGGAATTAACTTGCAATTTTGTAGTCATATTATTAATTATGATTTGCCATGGAATCCAATGCGAATTGAACAACGGATTGGACGTATTCATCGTTTAGGTCAGAAAGAAGATGTGCGCATTTATAACTTCGCCGTTACAGATACCGTTGAACAGCATATTCTTAAATTGCTTTATGAAAAGATCCATCTCTTTGAAGCCGTAATTGGGGAGTTAGATGACATCCTTACCAAGATTGACCTCCCTTCTGTCGAAGATCATGTACAGGACATTCTGTTACAATCTGATTCTGAAGGAGAAATGCGTATTAAGTTTGATCATCTTGCGGCAATTATGAATGATGCAGCAGAAGAAGCAGCAAATGCTAATGAGGAGGACCCAATCGATGCAACAGCCTCAAGTTCATAATTTCTTAGAAAGGTATTTTGAAGCTAATGATAGTCCGATTATTGAAAACACAGCAAGCTATTTAAAAGTTCAACTCTCTATAGAATTAGATAAGTTATTAATGAATCGGCCATTTTATTGGCATTACCTTGAAAAAACAGGTGGAGAACCAAATCCGATGCAAGTGACATTTATTACAGACCAGAATAATGCCCCTGATGACTTACGTGGTGAACAGATTCACTTTGGTTCACCGCGATTAAGACAATTATTTCACTCCACACGTGAGCTTGGCGGCTTCATTCGTCTTTACGAAAACATTCATGCATCGGGTAGACAATCAATTCCACTGCAGCCTTGGTTATGTTTAAATATGAAAGTTTCATTTCAATGCGATCGAAAAAAGGATGTTCTACTTTCCTTAGGTTTAAATTTAATTCACGGTCAAATTGTTCAACAATTTTACGATAAACTGCAAAAGAAAGATTTGTCTCCCAACATTCCAGATTTCTGTTTTAAATTATCGCCATTGATAACGGTCCATAGTGGGTTGATTCGGTTACAGAAAATGGTCCAAACTTATGCTGAGAATGAGGATACAACATGGGCAGAAGAAGCTGTTAACAGATGGGATACCGATTTGTCCCTCTTGGAACATTTTTACGAAGAGTATGAAGAAAAACCTGACAGTTACGAAGTTGAAAAACAAGCTTTAAAAGAGCAATATGAACCAAAAATACATGTATCAGTAATAAATGGTGGAATGTTTTATTTAGAGCAGCAAGTTTTTTAACAATCAAAAAAGGCAGCTACTTCTATTAAGTAACTGCCTTTTTGATAATACCTTTTAGTGAGCTACAGGTGCTCCACCACCAGTTGTAACGATGGAAATGATTGTAGCTACCGCAAACCATCCAAATACAACAAATGAAATTCCAGCAAAACCTACTGCGAAAAAGTTCTTTCTGCGTAGTTCACGAACAATCGCAACTGCACATAAAAGCGAAGTAATTAACATGATGATAGAAAAGATCATTCAGTCTTCCCCTCCTTATGTAAAACTAAGAACCCAGCTTAACTAGTCCTATTATAAAACCATTTGAGAACGTTGTCAGCCTTAAATTTGACGAAGTTAGTACAGTTTCCTCAATATTTATGTTGGGCATTTTTCATTTATTTTACTCTTTTTTTCTTTGTTTGTCGAGTCACTTCTCATAATGTATGATAAGAGTACTATATGTATGGGAGTGATGTATATGAAATGGACGCAAATTCCACTAGGCCCGCTACAAACGAACGCCTATGTCCTTGAAAATGATCAAAAAGAAGCTGTTATTATTGATCCAGGTGGCGACGGGCCAGCTTTTATTGAATGGCTAAAGTCGCAAAACATAAAACCTCTTGCTGTTCTGTTAACACATGCTCACTTTGATCACATCGGAGCAGTAGATGATGTACGGAATGCATTTGGATGCCCTGTTTATATTCATAAAAATGAGCAAGATTGGTTAGGAGATCCTGCTAAAAATGGGTCAGCGCGTTTCATGGGTGAACACGCTATTACAGTAAACGCTGCTGATCACATAATTGAAACCGAAGGAACTATTACGATTGGATCTTTTTCCTTTTCGGTCTATGAAACGCCTGGGCACTCTCCAGGAAGCATTTCTTTCTACATACAACAAGAAAATATAGTCTTCTCAGGTGATGCATTATTTGCACAAAGCATTGGTAGAACAGATTTACCAGGTGGTGATCACCAATTGTTGCTCGAGAGTATACATAAGAAACTATTAGATTTACCAGAGGAAACCATCGTTGCATGTGGGCACGGCCCTACAACTACAATTGGTCAGGAAATGGATGGAAATCCATTTTTATCAGGTTTTTGATCACTATTTAGTAGCAGCTGTTTTTTTACAGCTGCTTTTCCTATATAAAATAAGGGCTTCCAACTGTGGAAGCCCTTTGGGGAGTAAATCGTATTGATGTAAGAATCTTGAGGGGAGGGGGACTCCCAATCAAAGATCATCAATCTATTTTATTTTATAAAATAGTTTAACACTATGTCAATAGTATTAACTTAAACAAAAAAAAGAAACCGTCCTATACAAGGAAACGGTTTCTCTTTTTGCACATATGTACAATGACAATTAATGCCCACCAAAACTAGGCACTAGTAAGAACGTTGCATAATACGTGAACCCTACGAAGAATATCGTTAAATAGGCACCAAAAATGTATAAGTATACACGTTCAGACAAGTTTAGGTAGCTAAGGGCTAATAGTGCACCTGTTTGTGCAAAGAACAACAAAGCTACATTATACATATGACCAACAAAGAACAAAACAGCAAATATTCCTGTCCAAAATGCTAAAACACGATACATACGATCCATTTGGGTTTCCCTCCTTCACGAACAAATTTGCCATATAAGCAGTATTTGTTTAGGATAGCAAATGATGAATACAGACCTATTATATATTACTACCTCTCCACTGTAAATGCCTTCAAGGGTGGCAAAACTGTGTCACCTTAATTTAATCACAGAATATGAGCATGCTTTTGCCTTTGGATCTGTTATCTTCATATTATCTTTCAGTATATGATCCCCTAAGAAATAGGAAAAAATGCCTTTAAAAAGTTCATGGTGCATCGAACATAATGAACCTGAATAATCGGCCATTAACTCTTTAAAAGTACAATTATAAATACTAAATTCAATTTCGTCCTTTTCTTCTATGTATTCAATTTCAGGATTCAGGCCTTGATTAATGGCAATTTGTTCAATCATACGAACTTTTTCACCCATAGAAGCAGTTGATACATCAAAATGAAATTGCCTAACATGTAAATCTGCACACTCACGTCCATACTTGTATCCCATATCTTTTAATGCATCCATTCCAACTTCACCAAGTCCAACTAAGGACTCTAACGCCATTTTTGCTAATCGCTGATAGTCTCTGTATGGAAATTGTAATTGAATTACCTCATCTGACAATTTGTAATACCGACTAGGTCGCCCGCCTTTTCCACTCTTTTGTGTTTCTGAAACAATCATTTGTACATCTTCTAATTTCGTTAAATGCAAACGAGCTACATTTGGATGTATCGTAAATTGATCAGCAATGTGTTGAACGGTTACATTTTCTCGTTGTTTTGAAATATATTGATATATAGAAAAACGCGTCGGATCAGCCAAGACATTCGTTATTTTAAGCGTGTTTTGTTCCATATCGTTCACTCCCATACTTACCATACTTATCTCATTATAGTATAGTTAGACAAACAAGGAAACGAAAATCAACTGATTTCTACATAATATGACAAAGGAAAAAGCGAAGCTGTGTTTCACGACATCTTCGCTTTTACTTTTTAAACTTTCTTTTAGTGGATCTTTTTTTCCAAAACAATGATATACCTAATGGAATAATCCCAAAAGCATGTGAAGAAAAAGGTGGACGGTCCGCTCTTCTTTCCATTTTCTTAGTCCGACGCTCTTCTTTAGGTTGATCCATTCTCATTACTGCCTGTTGAGTTAGAAACTTAACATAGTCATTTAAAGACGACATTTTCCTCACCTCTAATCGTTCTATGAATAGTATGCCCAGAAGATTAAAGGTTTAAAATCATTTTTCATCCATTCACAATTTTGTAATTGCTACACACCTTTCCGTAATTAGTAAGCCTTGTTAAGTCATGTTTGGTTCCACTTCGATGAAGAGCAGGAACGGACTGGTATTTTTACTATATGACTCTGATTTAGCAGCGTTGTACCTCGTTTCGTAACCTCCCAATAATGCTCTACCGTTTTGCTAGACCAATGATAACGGAAACCAGCTTGTCTTTCTTGCCCCGTCACTAATTTCACGGTTACATGAATCTGGCTATACCCTTCATGAAAATCATCAATTGCTACTGTAACCGTACCTACATCGTATGAAAAGATGATGTTTTTATTTACAGTTGGTTCATATTCTCCCCTCAAAAATTCACTTATGCCAACTTGCAAAAGTGATTCAACTTGTAATAGGCGTTCTTGCTCATGCACGAAATGTTTTTCATTAACATACATATTTACTTGGTAAATGACAATCTGCATAATAATCATACAAATCACAACCGTAACAGGGTAAACAAATCCTCCTTCCTGCCTCACTTCTGTCCTCCTCGTTCAAAAGGAATAAGCATAGACTTTTTGCTTTGATAACCATTCAACAGCACGACTTCGCAGACAACTCTTTTGGTAGAGGTCACACAAGTAAACGACTTTACTCCTTCAAGTAGAAGGTTATGTCCTTCATTATTCCTAGTCCTTCTCATTTGATGTGTAGCTAATAACTCAATCTTAATTCTGTCATTGTTTGACATCGTAAAATATAAGGCACCCTCCTTAATCTCAGCTTGAACGGATCCACGAGAGTCATGAGCTAACTGATTAAAAAATGTCATCACTTGTTGAGAAGAAATCGTATCAGTATAAAATCCAGAAGTTCTTGTTAAGATCATATTTGGAAAAATGGAGACAATCAGTAAAAAAATAGATAGTGAAATCAACAGTTCAATGAGCGTAAACCCTTTTTCAGTACGAAGTATATAAGCAGCGTTCATAGTCCCTTCCATTCCTTCCTGTCCAGCTAGCACATACTTCATAAAGGTTGTCACCGACGATTTTATTGCTAATCCGAACATGATCATGTTCTTGAACCATTTCTGTTGAACCTACAAAATCTCTGTGTACGGATTCTTCTAATAAAAGAAGTACTTGCTCCTCTTCATTTATCGTTGACCTTTCTTCCAACACCTGTATGAGCAAAGGAAGAATAGAAGCACTAAAAAGCATGAGAAATCCAAATGCAAATAGTACTTCTATTAAAGTAAACCCATTACATTTTTCTATAAGAGACCATTCCTTTCCCAATATAAATTGTATATTGGTACCTATTTTTTCCAATATGCATCAAAAATGACCCGGTTTGACGTGGATGACCGTTAGCTACAAACCTAATAGCAGAAAGAATAAGCGTATTGGATTCAAATACCATATCGGGGTGCTGAAAAGGAATGACTAAATAGACATCACCCGTATGATAACGAATAATAAACTCTTTGGTGTTATTATCAGGCCGAACTGTCACATCACGACCACTTGTCAATGCAACATGCTGTGCTAAAAGAATTTGTTCCTTTATTTGTTTTGCGATTAAATCTGCTTCATGATTATTGGATGATAAAGAAGGAAGTGTAATAGTTGAAATAAGGAGTAGAATGGATAGAATAGATAAAGTGAGGAGCATTTCAATTAACGTATAGCCTGATTCATTAAGACTCATTCTGGTCCCTTTACGCGACCGTCTTTATAGTCTAGCTTTTGACCTTGACATTTTACATTATCAATATAATCAGGAATAAGATCCTCTAAATTTTCGGGCAATTCACCTTCCTCAAATTCATATGCATAAACCTGGGCCTGAACTAATTTAACCGTGGCCTCACAACCTTTTGAAGATGCTGCTTGATTATTGGTTGTCATGTTTGGAACAGCGATTAGAAGAAGGATAGAGATGATCATCAAAACAATCAACATTTCGATGAGTGTAAAACCTTTTTCATTTTTCAATTTCATCACCTCGGAGATTTTTTAAAAACGTAGGGGAAAAGCGGAGTGTACAGCTATAAACAGAAAGTCGGTCCTCCTTTCTATATTATATTTGCTATAATTAGACACAGACTGACAAACTTCCTGCAAACTTTTTTAAGTTTTTTTGAAAGGATGTAAATATGAAAGCAATATTATTAGTAATTATTCGTTTTTATCAACTTGTGATCTCTCCTATTAAACCCCCTACATGTCGGTTTTATCCAACATGCTCTCATTATGGGTTAGAAGCAGTCAAACGTTTTGGGGCCTGGAAAGGAGGGTGGTTAACTGCTAAAAGAATTTGTAAGTGCCACCCATTTCATCCAGGTGGAATCGATCTTGTACCTGAGAAAAAAAATGACTCTTCAACATAGCTGAAAGGTCATTTTTTTGTTTATAACAAAAAAACCATAACTTATGTTATGGTTTTTTTAATGCGGGTGAAGGGAGTCGAACCCCCACGTCATAAGACACTAGATCCTAAGTCTAGCGCGTCTGCCAATTCCGCCACACCCGCAAAACATTGATATTTACTATAAAATATCTTTAAATGGTGAGCCATGAAGGACTCGAACCTTCGACCCTCTGATTAAAAGTCAGATGCTCTACCAACTGAGCTAATGGCTCTTGCTGTTTATTCAATGAAGTAACACATGATGCTTACGGACGATGAGTTGCTTCGTTTTTTACCTGTTCTATCCTCTACTAGTAAAGCTCCGTTGCTGATTGCGTCAGAACAACTCGTAGTATTTCAAGAAGCTTTGCTCGTAACTGAGCTAATGTCTCTTGCTGTTTATATTGGTGACCCGTACGGGATTCGAACCCGTGTTACCGCCGTGAAAGGGCGGTGTCTTAACCGCTTGACCAACGGGCCATTATTAATAGTTTGTCCAATGGCGGAGAAGGAGGGATTTGAACCCTCGCGCCGCGTAAACGACCTACACCCTTAGCAGGGGCGCCCCTTCAGCCACTTGGGTACTTCTCCGTGGCTCCACAGGTAGGACTCGAACCTACGACCGATCGGTTAACAGCCGATTGCTCTACCACTGAGCTACTGTGGAATGGTGGGCCTGAGTGGACTCGAACCACCGACCTCACGCTTATCAGGCGTGCGCTCTAACCAGCTGAGCTACAGGCCCACAGTAGTGAATAAAAAGAGCGGGTGATGAGAATCGAACTCACGACATCAGCTTGGAAGGCTGAGGTTTTACCACTAAACTACACCCGCATGTTATATTGTATATTTCGATAATTAGTATTCGCCCAACATGTCCCTTCCTCTTCTAGTAACTCATAGAAGCAAATGCGTCGAGACAACTCGTTGCTTATTCGACAGAAGTAATGCTCGTGGCTGAGGTTTTACCACTAAACTACACCCGCATATATAATTTTTTGAAAATGGCGCGCCCTGAGAGATTCGAACTCCCGACCTTTTGATTCGTAGTCAAACACTCTATCCAGCTGAGCTAAGGGCGCTTAATAAGAGCGGAAGACGAGATTCGAACTCGCGACCCCCACCTTGGCAAGGTGGTGTTCTACCACTGAACTACTTCCGCGTTGGCTGGGCTAGCAGGATTCGAACCTACGCATGACGGAATCAAAATCCGTTGCCTTACCGCTTGGCGATAGCCCAACACTTTTGTTTTTTTGTATGGGGCGGCTGATGGGAATTGAACCCACGAATGCCGGAATCACAATCCGGTGCGTTAACCACTTCGCCACAACCGCCATACATGGTGGAGGGGGACGGATTCGAACCGCCGAACCCGGAGGGAGCGGATTTACAGTCCGCCGCGTTTAGCCACTTCGCTACCCCTCCACAATGAGGAAATTATTATTAAATAATGGCGGTCCGGACGGGACTCGAACCCGCGACCTCCTGCGTGACAGGCAGGCATTCTAACCAACTGAACTACCGGACCATTTTGGTATTGCGGGGGACGGATTTGAACCGCCGACCTTCGGGTTATGAGCCCGACGAGCTACCAGGCTGCTCCACCCCGCGTCGTTTTAAAGTAAAAAGATGATGTTACTTCGAAGAAGTTATCTTTTCCTCTTCTCGTAACGCTTCGATGTCTATGCGTCAAGACATGTCGATGATTATTCGACGATGTTTTGCTACATGCTCCACCCCGCGTCGTTTTAAAGTATAAAGATGATGTTACTTCAAAGAAGTTATCTTTTCCTCTTCTCGTAACGCTTCGATGCCTATGCGTCAAGACATGTCGATGATTATTCGACGATGTTTTGCTACATGCTCCACCCCGCGTCGTTTTTAAAAGAATGATGATCTTCTAAATAATATAGAACTATAAGATAATGGCGGAGGAAGAGGGATTCGAACCCCCGCGCGGTTTAACCCGCCTGTCGGTTTTCAAGACCGATCCCTTCAGCCGGACTTGGGTATTCCTCCGCAATATATGGTGGAGCCTAGCGGGATCGAACCGCTGACCTCCTGCGTGCAAGGCAGGCGCTCTCCCAGCTGAGCTAAGGCCCCAGATATTATAATAGCCTGGCAACGTCCTACTCTCACAGGGGGAAGCCCCCAACTACCATCGGCGCAAAAGAGCTTAACGACCGTGTTCGGCATGGGAACGGGTGTGACCTCTTCGCTATCGCCACCAGACTATAGAATTG
>NZ_JAOANA010000042.1:0-15553 GCF_032335535.1 Alkalihalobacillus sp. MEB130 | reverse complement strand
CGCCGCTAACGTCATAAGAGCAAGCTCTTAATCAGTCCGCTCGACTTGCATGTATTAGGCACGCCGCCAGCGTTCGTCCTGAGCCAGGATCAAACTCTCCATAAAAATGGTAAGCTGATTAGCTCAATTTGCATTACGCTAGCAATGCATAAAATTAAGGATGAAATTTTCCCTATCGGGTAAATTTCTCATTGGGATTTTCTCGAAAATCCCTGAGATATCATATATCTCTTTTCGCTTGGCTTTTGTTCAGTTTTCAAAGAACTCGTTTGTCGTTTTAGCGACAAGATTTAATATATCACATATAACTTCCAGAGTCAAATTGTTTTTTAAAAATAACTTTTTGCTCATTTAGCGACAAAAATTAATATACCACATAGATATATTACTATGCAAATGTTTTTATGATTTTATAATATCTTCTATAAATAATGAAGGTTCTTTTGTTAACTGTACAATGTCTCCGCCTGCTAATTTAACCATCGGTCTCGTTGGCATTTCTTGTTCAAAAAAGACAATTTCCGCTTCCGAACCATTAGATAATCGAACTTTACTACCCGTTGCGACAACAACTAAACTTTTGACTAATGCTTGGACAACTTTCAAATCGTACATTCCAAATTGCTCTTTTACAATTTCTTCAATTACTTGAAATGGCGATCTTTTTGTTCGGTAATAACGTTCTGAAGTCATTGCATGATAGACATCTGCCACTGCAATAACTTTACTAAATTGATGTAATTTTCTCTCATTAGCAGCTAAAGGATATCCACTTCCATCCTGTCTCTCGTGATGTTGCAAAACGGCTAATAAAACAGAATCAGTAACCCCTGTAACTCCTTTTAACATATTGTAGCTATAAATAGGGTGTTTTTTAATCTCTTCAAAGTCAATTGATGTAAGAGGTCCTGTTTTTTTAAGGATAGATGGTGCTATTTTGGCCATTCCTATATCAGCTAGTAAACCACTGAACCCAATTTGTAGCCAATCGGCTCTCTTATAGTTAAGTTTATAACCGAGATAAACCGAAAGGATTGATACATAGACAGCATGGTGATAAAGGTAATCTTCTTTAGTACTATAATGATGAAGTTTCAAAAGGTTATCAGGCTCTTGCGTTATTTTCTCAAATAATGGAATAAATAAATTTCGAATTCCAACCATTTGTACTCTTTCTCCGGCTTGCCATCCTTGGAACAGTTTCTTATATTGTTTTACAGCTTCTAAGTACTGAAAAAAGAAATCCTTTGAATCCCGTTCCATTGTTGCTCTTTCTTCTACTGGCTCTTCGATGACAGTTTGTGGTTTGAAATTCTCTCCATTAGCCAAAATCGGTTCTACTTCAACTGAATTTATCAGAAATATGTTAAGCAATTTAATATGATTTTCTGTTATAACCGTATTCTTCTTCATAATCGGAAAATCTGTTAAACCTGAAACATCACTCGCTAAAATGCAGTCTTTTATTAATTGATTTGGCTTAACCCTCATATATGGTCCCTCTTTCCCCTAATCACTCTAGTCATATTATACGCGACATAAAGACCCAAGAAAAGGAAGATTTTTAACATTTGCTTTTCGTTTTCTGCTTTCCAAGACAAATAAAAAGGCTTTTCATATACTTTATTGTTCTTTAGTTACTTTCAAACAACCAAAATAGACTGTTGGGTTGTTACACCCAACAGTCTTATCAATACTATTCTTCTTCATCTACCGATTGTTCTGAATCAACGCTTGCCTCTTCACTTACTTCATCATTTGTTAATTCAGTAGATTCTGCTTCTGCTTCTACCTCTTCTTCTACATCTTCATCATCAATGTCGACTCGAGCTACAGTTGCTACTTCCTCACCTTCATTAACTCTGATTAATGTTACACCTTGTGTATTACGTCCGGTAGTAGAAATTCCATCAACATTCATTCGGATAATCACACCGCTAGCAGTAATAATCATAATATCATCATCACCAGAAACGACTTTCAACGATACAAGTGTACCGTTTCGTTCTGTAATATTACATGTTTTTATCCCTTTACCGCCACGATTTTGAATACGATACTCTTCAATTGGTGTACGTTTTCCGTACCCCTTTTCGGTAACAATGAGAACTTCATGGCTTTCTTCAATAATATCCATACCAACAACATGGTCATCCTCAGATAGAGAGATACCTTTTACCCCTGCTGCCGTTCTTCCCATAAGTCTTACATCATTCTCAGGGAATCTGATAGACATTCCTTGCTTTGTACCAATAATCAGTTCTTGTTGTCCATCCGTTAATCGAACACCATGCAATTCATCTTCATCTCTCAGATTAATAGCAAACAAGCCACCCTTACGAATGTTTGCAAATGAAGACAACTCTGTACGCTTCGCAACTCCATACTTTGTTAAGAAGAATAAATACGCATCTTCCGTAAATTCCTCAATTGGAATAACCGTACTAATGTATTCTCCTTGCTCAATTTGAAGTAAATTAATGATTGGAATCCCTTTAGCGGTTCGTCCAAGTTCAGGAATTTCGTATCCTTTCAAGCGATACACCTTTCCTTTATTCGTAAAGAAAAGAATTGTATGGTGAGAACTTGTTGTAAACAAGTGCTGAACAAAGTCATTATCATTTGTCCCCATCGCTTGAATTCCTTTTCCACCACGTCTTTGATTACGGTATGTGGAGATTGGCAGACGCTTAATATATCCATTATGAGAAATTGTAATAGCAATATTAGAGCGTGGAATAAGATCTTCATCTTCAAAATGGTCTTCACTCATTGAAATAACCGTTCGACGTTCATCGTTGAACCTATCTTTTACTTCCGTCAGCTCTTCACGAATGATCTCTAATACTTTCTCTTCATCAGCTAAAATAGCTTTCAATTCAGCAATACGAGCAATTAAATCCTGGTACTCGCCTTCAATTTTGTCGCGCTCTAAACCAGTTAGACGTTGTAATCTCATGTCTAAGATGGCTTGAGCTTGTTCATAACTTAGTTCAAACCGTTCCATTAATCCATTTCTAGCAATTTCAGTCGTCTGTGACGCACGAATCAAATTAATTACTTCGTCAAGGTGGTCAAGTGCTACACGTAACCCTTCTAAAATGTGAGCACGCGCTTCTGCTTTTCGAAGTTCGAAAGCCGTACGGCGACGAATCACTATAATTTGATGATCGAGATAATATTCAAGGCACTCTTTTAAGTTCAATACCTTTGGTTGTCCACCAACTAAAGCTAATAAATTGATTCCAAAACTAGACTGAAGAGCCGTTTGCTTATAAAGGTTATTAAGCAGAACATTTGCATTTGCATCACGTCTCAACTCAATAACAATCCTCATCCCGTTACGGTCAGATTCATCTCGCAAGTCTGTGATTCCGTCAATTTTCTTATCACGAACTAATTCTGCGATCTTCTCGATTAGGCGAGCTTTATTGACTTGATACGGAATTTCTGTAAAAATAATTCTCGGCTTGCCGTTGTGCTCTTCAATCATTGATTTTGCACGTAACGTTATCGATCCACGACCTGTTTGATATGCTTTACGTATGCCTGATCTTCCTAAAATCTCAGCACCTGTTGGGAAATCTGGACCTGGAATATATTCCATTAATTCTGGAATGCTAATTTCACGGTCTTTTGAGAGAGCTAACACTCCATCAATGACTTCTCCTAATTGATGTGGTGGAATGTTTGTTGCCATACCTACGGCAATACCGGATGCACCATTTACAAGAAGATTAGGAAATCGCGCTGGGAGAACAATCGGCTCACGTTCACTGCCATCATAGTTATCTTGATAATCAATGGTGTCTTTGTTGATATCACGAACGAGCTCCATCGAAATCTTTGACATTTTTGCCTCTGTATAACGCATTGCCGCAGCAGAGTCACCATCAACAGAACCGAAGTTACCATGTCCATCCACTAGCATATAGCGGAAACTGAAGTCTTGCGCCATCCGAACCATCGTTTCATAAACGGCTGAATCACCATGAGGGTGATACTTACCAATAACTTCACCAACGATACGTGCAGATTTCTTATAAGCTTTATCTGAGGTCATGCCTAGTTCATTCATGGCATATAAAATACGACGATGAACAGGCTTTAAGCCATCACGTACATCAGGAAGGGCGCGACTCACAATAACACTCATGGCATAGTCCATGAATGATGACTTCATTTCCTGACTAATATTTCTTTCTTTTACTCTTGATTGTTCTTGCTCAGCCATTAATTACAAACCTCCATCTTCAAGCCTAAATATCAAGATTCTGCACGTATTGCGCGTTTTCTTGAATAAAATCACGGCGCGGTTCTACACGGTCACCCATTAAAATTTCAAAAATTTCATCAGCTTTCATCGCATCTTCTAATGTTACTTGAAGAACCGTACGGTGTTCTGGATCCATTGTTGTTTCCCATAATTGTGTTGGGTTCATTTCCCCAAGACCCTTATAACGTTGAATTCCTAACTTTTCTTTGTTTGGAATAGCTTTTAGGGCTTCTTCCAACTCTTTATCTGTATAAACGTAATTTACTTCTTTTCCTTGACTCAATTTATATAGTGGTGGTTGCGCAATATAAACATATCCATTTTCAATTAATGGACGCATATAACGATAGAAAAATGTCAATATTAACGTTCGAATATGTGCACCATCAACATCGGCATCGGTCATAATAATGATTTTATGATAACGAGCTTTTTCAATATCAAAATCATCACCAATTCCAGTACCGAAAGCCGTAATCATTGCTCTAATCTCATTATTAGCAAGAATCTTGTCCAATCTAGCTTTTTCCACGTTAATAATCTTTCCACGTAGAGGCAAAATAGCTTGGAAGTGACGATCACGTCCTTGTTTTGCTGAACCACCAGCGGAATCACCCTCAACGATGTAAATCTCACTAATAGAAGCGTCTTTAGATGAACAGTCAGCTAACTTACCAGGCAACGAACTCACTTCAAGGGCACTTTTACGTCTCGTTAATTCACGAGCCTTCTTAGCCGCTTCTCTTGCTCTAGAAGCCATTAACCCTTTCTCTACAATCTTTCTTGCGACTTGAGGATTTTCGATTAGAAAACGAGAAAAATGTTCACTAAATAGTGAGTCTGTAATCGTTCTAGCTTCACTATTTCCTAGCTTTGTTTTTGTTTGTCCTTCAAATTGAGGATCTGGAATTTTAACAGAAATAATCGCGGTTAACCCTTCACGTACATCGTCTCCTGTTAAGTTCGGATCGGATTCTTTAAAGAGGTTGTTTTTTCTAGCATAATCATTAATTACACGCGTTAAGCCCGTTTTAAAGCCAGATTCATGAGTTCCACCCTCATGTGTATTAATATTATTGGCAAAAGAATAAATATTGCTTGTATAGCTATCATTGTATTGAACAGCTACTTCTACATGAAGACCGTCCTTTTCACTTTCAATGTGAATGGGTTCTTCATGCAGCACTTCTTTTGATCTATTTAAGTGCTCAACAAACGAAGCAATACCACCTTCATAGTGATATGTTGCTTCTTTGCCTTCTTCACGCTTATCCTTAATTGCAATTGTTAACCCTTTATTTAAGAAAGCTAATTCACGTAAACGTGTAGCAAGAATATCAAATTCATAAATTAACGTTTCCTGAAAAATTTCGCCATCAGGCTTGAAATGAATAATGGTCCCTCTTTTTTCCGTTTCGCCAACTACTTCTAAATCGGCTGCTGGTACACCTTTTTCAAACTTTTGATAGTGAATTTTCCCCTCACGATGAACATTCACTTCTAAAACGGTAGATAAAGCATTTACAACTGAGGCACCAACGCCGTGTAATCCACCTGATACTTTATAACCACCGCCACCAAACTTACCACCAGCATGGAGCACTGTCATAATAACTTCTACTGCAGGACGTCCCATTTTTTCATGAATCCCAACAGGAATTCCGCGTCCATTATCTTCAACCGTAATGCTGTTGTCTTCTTCAATGGTGACTTTGATCGTATCACAATAACCAGCCATCGCTTCATCAATACTATTATCAACGATTTCCCATACAAGATGGTGTAATCCACGTCCGCTTGTCGAACCAATGTACATTCCAGGACGCTTCCGAACGGCTTCTAGTCCTTCAAGTACTTGAATTTGACTTTCATCATAAGATTGTTGTGTTGAATGTTGTTCATTCGTCACTATAGTTCACCTTCATTCTTCAATATCGATCTTGATAGACGGCGTATCCACGACATTGGAGGTTGCCACCTTTGTACCTGAACACTCTATTTTATCATTGGATGTCATTAAAATCTATGATGTTTCGCTTTCACTGTCTTCATCTTGATCATGGTGAAGATCCATTAATGCTTTTCCTTGTGCCCGTCGATTTAACGTTAAGGAGGAAACAGGAGAATAATAAATTTCATCATCTGTTAAAACAATCGATTTAATATAATCAGTTGAAATAACAACTTTCTTCTTCCTTTTTTCTTCTTCTTTTAGATACGTACTTGTTATAGATGATTGTTCTTTTGAATCACTGTTTAAAATAGCAATAATATCTTTTGATCTAATTATGACATCTCCACCTAAATGTATAAACAAATGTGTCACCGCCTCATTTTAGTTAGTAATTGTTCCTTCTGAAACATAAAAAATGGCTGCTTGATTTAATGTTTGTTCATCAATTCCGCTCACATTTGTCGTTGTAACAAACGTCTGTACACGACCTTGGATTGTCTTAAGAAGATGGGATTGTCTGTAGTCATCTAGTTCAGATAGAACATCATCCAAAAGAAGAATAGGATATTCACCTATCTCTGAATAAATTAGTTCAATTTCGGCTAATTTAAGGGCAAGCGCAGTGGTTCGTTGTTGACCTTGTGACCCATATGTTTGAACATCGCGTTCGTTAATAGAGAAACCAAGGTCATCACGATGAGGACCAAATAACGTAATTCCTCGTTGAATCTCTCGCCCACGCAACTCCTGATACGTTTGATAGAATCCTTCTTTTATTTTCGACAAATCTTCCTCTTCTGATACGTCAACTGTTGAGAGATAACGAATCTCAAGCTTTTCTTTCCCTCTGCTAACATCATGATGGATTTGTTCGGCCCATTTTTGCAAACGTTGAATAAATCCAAATCTTCTAATCGTCACTTCTGCAGCTAACACAATCATTTGATCAGTCAAGATATCTAACATTTCTTTAGAACCTTTGCCAAATTGCAAAGTTTTCAGCAAATGATTCCGTTGTTTTAACACTTTTTGATACATCGCTAAATGGTGCAAATAGACTCGACTAATTTGACCTAACTCCATATCCAAAAATCTTCTACGAACTTGAGGGCTGCCTTTGACAAGATTCAAGTCTTCTGGGGCAAACATTACCACATTGGCAGCACCAACGTATTCACTAAGTTTCTTTTGTTCAAGTCCGTTAATTTTTCCTTTTTTTCCTCTCAGAGAAAGAATCAATTCAATATCAAGAGCGCTTGATTTCCTAGCTACTTGACCTTGGATTCTGGCAAATTCTTCCCCCCAGCCAATTAACTCTTTGTCTTTAGACGTTCTATGGGATTTAGCAAGAGCTAACACAAATATCGCTTCAAGTATATTAGTTTTCCCTTGAGCATTTTCACCAAGGAACACATTGACCTGTTTATGAAAGTCTACCTCTACTTTTTTATAATTACGATATTGTCTTAGTGTAAGTTGCTTTAAATACAAAAGGGATTCCCCCTATTTCTCGACAATTTGAAAACTCGTTCCATCTTCGAGAGTCACGGTATCACCGGGAACTAGTTTTTTTCCACGTCGGTTTTCTTCCTCGTCGTTTACATGAACCAAATGTTCAGAAAGGTACCATTTTGCCATACCACCTGTATCAATAATTCCAGCTTCTTTCAGCATTTGGCCTAACGTTATGTAAGCTGTTGAAATGGCGATTGAATTCATTTTTATCACTCTTTCTGTTTAATTGCTCATTAGTAGCATGCAGCAAATTGAAGACAGCAATTCATACTGAGTTGCTGTCTTTTTAAACGTTCATTCGATTATCTTTCTTTCATTGTACTAAACGTACGACTTTTTTGCCAATCCCTCTTAGGAGATTAATACGTACGAACCGGTGAAAATAGGTGGAGATAATGATCATGTTCTATTGGACGAATCACAAATGGACTCATCGCACCAGTAAACGTAATATTTACTTCCTCACTATCAATGACTTTTAATGCATCAATAATATTTTTTCCGTTAAAGGAGATTCGCATATCTTCTCCTTCTACCTCAGTTTCAATATTCTCTGTTACTTTTCCGACTTCAGGGGAGATGGAAGTAATTTCAACATTTCCTCCATCTAATGTTTTTAAGTTAATAACATTATTTTTCCCTTCTCTGGATAAAAGCAAGGCTCGTTCTAATGTTTGTAAAAACGGTTTTGTTTTTAGCTTTAACGATGTTTTCGATTGTGTCGGGATCATACTCTTAGTAACTGGATATTTTCCTTCAAGCAACCTTGAGAAAAATAACAGATTCTTAAGCTTGAATAAAATTTGGTTTTCTGTCACTACAACATCAATCAATTCATTTGTATCATCAATAATTTTACTTAACTCATTTAGACTTTTACCAGGAATAACAACATTTGAAAAAGATAGTGCTTCATCATTTTTTTCAATTTGAGCTTTTCTCATAGCAAGACGATGACTATCTGTTGCAGTACAGATTAATTCACCTTCTTCGGTTTCTAAGTTTACACCTGTCAACACCGGGCGTGTTTCCTGAGTGGACACTGCGAATACCGTTTGGCGAATCATGTTTTTTAACATGTCCTGTGGCAAACGAAACAACAAGTCTTCTTCTACCTGCGGCAAGCGTGGATATTCTTCCGGATCTAATCCATTCAAGTTGAAGACAGAAGAACCAGATCGTATAGTTGTAGCAAATTGATCTTGGACCATTAGTTCAATGTTTTCACCAGGGAGTTTTTTTACAATTTCAGCAAAGAAACGAGCTTGTAATACAATACTTCCTTTTTCCTCGATACGAACAATTTCAGAACCTTCTTCTTCTTTAGGGATAAAAACTTCAATTGATACATCAGAGTCGCTACCCGTAAGAGTTAAACCTTCATGATTAGCTACAATTTTTATACCAGTTAAAATAGGGATTGTCGTTCTTGAAGAAACAGCTTTTGCTACATTTTGAACATCATGAACAAAACGATCGCGATTAATAGAAAAACGCATGTTAAATCTCCTTAATTAATATATTTATGTTTTAAAAAAGATAGTAATAATAGTAATAGGGCCTGTGAATTTGTGGATAAGTCGATTATTAAGTAAAATACCAGCCTATCCACATGTTAGTAATATGTTAATAGGCTGGTTTCTTTTATTCACAGTGTTCACAGACTGCTATGTTCGTAGTAAATCCATTAGCTCTTGTATCTTCTCTTGTAATTCTTGGTCAGTTGAAAGCATTTTAGAAATTTTTTCATGAGCGTGGATGACGGTTGTATGGTCACGCCCTCCGAATTCACTTCCTATTTTCGGCAAAGAAGCGTCTGTTAATTCCCTTGATAAATACATAGCGATTTGTCTCGGGAAGGCTACAGACTTTGTTCGCTTTTTCGCTTTGAAGTCTTCTAACTTCACATGATAATGCTCTCCCACTAGTTTCTGGATATCAATGATCGTTAATACTTTTGGTTTTGAATTTGGAATAATATCTTTTAAAGCTTCAGCTGCTAAGTCCGCATTCATATCTTGATTAATGAGGGAAGAATAAGCGACAACTCTTATGAGCGCTCCTTCTAGCTCTCTAATATTTGTATCTATTTGATTGGCGATATAAAGCATGACTTCATTAGGAATATCGAGATTTTCAGCTTTGGCCTTTTTTCGCAAGATAGCAATTCTCGTTTCAAGATCAGGAGGTGTAATATCCGTAATCAAGCCCCATTCAAATCGTGAGCGCAACCGATCCTCTAGCGTAGGTATTTCTTTTGGAGGACGATCACTTGAAATAACTATTTGTTTAGATTCTTCATGAAGAGCATTAAAAGTATGGAAAAACTCTTCTTGAGTTTGTTCTTTCCCAGCAAGGAACTGAATATCATCTATAAGAAGGACATCGACATTTCGATATTTATTGCGAAAATTAACCGCTTTGTTGTCACGAATGGAATTAATGAACTCGTTTGTGAACTTTTCAGATGATAAATACACAACTTTTGCATTCGGGTTATTATCCATAACATAATGACCAATCGCGTGCATTAAGTGGGTTTTCCCTAATCCAACTCCTCCGTATATGAACAGTGGATTGTAAGCTTTCGCCGGTGCTTCAGCAACAGCAAGCGATGCAGCGTGAGCAAACCGGTTCCCTGATCCGATAACAAATGTATCAAACATATATTTATCGTTTAACATTGTTTTTGATGTATTAGCCGAATTTATTTCTTGCTGTGGTTGCTTTTTTGGGATTGGTTCAGGAATAAAGTCGTCTTCCATTTCATGTTGAGGAATGACGAACTTAGGTTTAAGACGCGTCCCTGTAATTTGTTCAATTGTGTCAGAGGTTAGCTCTGCATAGTGATCTTCAAGCCAGTCCCGTGCAAATTCATTAGGCGCCGTTATGATAATCATGTCGTTTTGAATATCGTTGGCTTTGGTTGCCTTTAGCCACGTTTCAAAACTAGGCTTGCTGACCTTTTTCTCGATTTCAGCAAGGGCTTGTTCCCATAAATCATGGATGTTCTCCAACATTTCCCCCTCCTTCTTTTCTGAATAACGAACGAACAACCACCACTTGTCGAACTTTTGTACAAGTTGGCGGATGCAGTCGAATAAATATACATTCACACACATTTGTGTAAAAATTATAATATAGTAGAAAAACGTCAAACGGTGAGTTTTATACATGTTGTGGACAAGTTAATTCACACAAAAAGAAAAATGTCCACAGTGTTACCCACAGGCTGTGGACAAAATTAACACAAAAATAGTTGTCCACGAGTGAAAACAATTCAATCATAGCAAAAAAAGACTTCAACCGCAATGGTTTGTTGCATTTATCCACATAACACAGCATCTTGTGTTATAAATTTATCCACAACACAAGATATGTGTGTAACTTGTCGATAAAGTTCCGGAGAAGTCGAAAAGTGTCGTTATATAGTTATCCACAGCGGTATTTGTCCATATGTGGTACAAGTGGAATGTGTGAAAGAAGGATGGTTGGAGTTGAGAGGAATTTAAAATGAAGATGATTTTTCTCTATTATTACCTTATATGTGAAAACCATTCGGATTAGAACAAGAAATCTTGAATCGTAAATGAGGGAGGGATGATAATAGATAAAGTGGAAAAAGGGAAGGATGGAGAAAGTACTCAAGCAGATGGGGATGAACGAAGTGTTGAGGATCATATATTGGAGTTTAAAAACTAGTTCATCGCTAAAAGGGAAAGAAAAAGGCGGAGGATAGAATTAGCTTGATTCATAAGAACTTATTCTCACGTTACATATATGTTTGAAACTGGTGAGCAATAGCGTTGTCGTTCCACCTGCACCTTTATATAGAAAGAAGAAAGGAAATGACGCACCTTTTTCTTTCTGCTCTTGACAAATGGGTCTATGGTTCCTTATAATTTACAAGAATGTCTTTAAGATATAGTCAATCCTCAGGGAGGTGTAATAAATGGGAAAACCAACATTCCAACCGAATAACCGTAAACGTAAAAAGGTACACGGTTTCCGTGCACGTATGAGCACAAAAAATGGCCGTAAAGTATTAGCTCGTCGTCGTCGTAAAGGGAGAAAAGTATTATCTGCATAGGCCACTGAATGTCAGTGGTCTTTTTCTTCTTTATTTCGAGGCGTATTTAGTAGATAGGAATGAAAAAGTTCTTATTTGTTAAGGAGTGTATGGATTGAAAAAAGAGCAACGGATCAAAACAAATGAAGAATTTTCAAAGGTATTTAAAAATGGACAATCCGTTGCAAATCGGCAGTTTGTTCTTTATAAATTGCCAAAGGAAGGGCAAGGTCCATTTAGACTTGGCTTATCGGTTAGCAAAAAAGTAGGAAACGCCGTCACACGAAATCGAGTAAAGCGTTATATTCGTGAAGTTTTTCGTTTAAAAGCAGAGTTGCTTCATTCTGATGCTGATTACGTTGTGATTGCTAGAAATCCTGCTGCTTCAATGAGCTCTCAAGAAGTAGAACAAAGTCTATTACATGTTTTTAGAAAAGCACGTGTACTTAAAAAAGCAAAGCAAACATAAGCGTTACGTTTATAAAGTCAGTTATTCTATTAGAGTAGACTTTTCATATATATATGAAGTGATGAGGGACAAGGAGGAGAATTTGTGCTGAAAAAATTTGGTCTGATAGCCATGATTTTAGGACTTCTTGTTTTAATGACAGGTTGTTTTAATATCGAAGAACCTATTACAAAAGATAGTACAGGTTTTTGGGATTCATATTTGGTTTATCCTTTATCGTGGTTAATCATTTACTTTGCTGATATCTTGAATGACAGTTACGGACTTTCCATTATTGTTGTTACGATTTTATTACGTATTCTAATTTTGCCACTTATGATTAAGCAAACAAAGAGTGCAAAAGCAATGCAAGCAATTCAACCAGAAATGCAAAAACTTCGTGAAAAATATAGTGCAAAAGATCAGAAGACGCAACAAAAGCTTCAACAAGAAATGATGGCGATGTTCCAAGAGCATGGTGTAAATCCATTAGCGGGTTGTTTGCCATTATTTATTCAAATGCCTATTTTACTTGCCTTTTATCATGCGATTATGCGTACAGGTGAGATTGGTAACCAACCATTCTTATGGTTTGAACTAGGAACACCGGATCCAATTTTCATACTTCCAATCGTTGCAGGTATTACTACGTTCATTCAACAGAAGATGATGATGGTAACAGATAATCCACAAATGAAGATTTTGTTGTATGTGATGCCAATTATGATCTTCGTTTTTGCGATTTTCTTCCCAACAGCCCTTACTCTTTACTGGGTAGTTGGTAATATCTTTATGATTGCTCAAACTTACTTCATTACTGGGCCAAATGTCGGAAAAAAAGCAGAAGAAAGTACAACTGCCAAACAACCGGCTAAGGGCAAAAAGGGAGGTAAAAAGAAGTGACGCATATAACCGCATTAGGGAAGACAGTTGACGAGGCCATTGCAAATGCAGTGAATGAGTTGCAGACAACAAGAGAGAAGCTTTCATACCGTGTAATAGAGGAGCCTCAAAAAGGTTTTTTAGGTATTATAGGTTCAAAGCCTGCAAAAATTGAAGCCCATGTTTTGCCTGATCCGGTCGAAATGGCGCAAAACTTCTTAGAAGAAACGGTTCGATTAATGGGACAACAACCAGAAATAAAAAAGACCGTTTCTGAAAAACGTGTTTCATTCGAGCTGATGGGTGTAGAAGATACCGGTCGCTTAATAGGGAAAAGGGGACAAACGTTAGAAGCTCTTGAGTACTTGGCCAATTTAGTTTGCAATAAGCATGACCAATCTTACACACGTATTGAGCTCGATGTAGGTGACTATCGCGAAAGACGTAAAAAAACGCTAGAGCAATTAGCAATCCGAGTAGCAAAAAAAGTGAAAGATACGGGACGACCATTGCCACTAGAGGCAATGAATGCCCTCGAGCGAAAAATCGTTCATGAAACACTGAAGTCTGTGCAAGGTGTTGTAACAGAATCGGAAGGAAAAGGGGCAAATCGACATATCGTCATCATGCCTACTAAGTAGAAAAGTCCACTATCTTTGGGAGGTTACTGAAAAAGGGAAACATAGACCTTTTTCAGTAGCCTTTCTTTATGGTAGAGGATTTTTCTATAATAGAAGAACATTTCAACAGTTCCTTTGACGAACAGTAATAAAAATAACGAAAACAGCTTTATTTTAAAATAAACTAGAGTTTTAACTGTAAGAAGCTATATGAAATCAAAAGTCAGTCGATACTAGTAAGACATGTAAGATCAGTGTGAGAGAGGTGAATGGGATGGAGTTTGATACAATAGCTGCAATATCAACAGCGCTCGGTGAAGGGGCAATTGGGATTGTTCGGTTAAGTGGGGATGATGCCATTCGCATTGCAGATCAGTTATATAGTGGAAAAGATCCACTTGCAAATATTCCAAGTCATACCATTGTCTATGGACATATTGTTGACTCAACAACAAATGAACGAGTAGAAGAAGCAATGGTTTCTGTTATGAGGGCGCCAAGAACATTTACAAGGGAAGATGTTGTTGAAATTAACTGCCATGGCGGACTGCTTTCTGTTAATCGAGTGTTGCAGTTAGCTTTGCGACATGGAGCAAGGTTAGCGGAACCTGGAGAGTTTACGAAAAGGGCTTTTTTAAATGGACGAATTGATTTATCACAAGCAGAAGGGGTCATTGACTTAATTCGAGCAAAAACAGACCGAGCCATGAATGTTGCATTAAAACAAGTGGATGGGCGTTTGTCGAAAAAAATAGCTGTTCTTAGACAAGCTCTACTCGAAACAGTAGCTCATGTTGAGGTCAATATTGACTATCCCGAATATGATGCTGAGACAATGACACATGGGATGTTGCAAGAAAAAGCATCATTTGTCATTTCAGAAATAGAGAAATTATTAGGAACCGCAAAACAAGGGAAAATATTACGAGAAGGACTTTCTACCGTTATTATAGGTCGTCCAAATGTAGGGAAATCATCTCTATTAAATAGCCTCGTACATGAAAATAAAGCAATTGTAACGGATGTTGCAGGAACAACTCGAGATATTATTGAAGAATACGTAAATGTAAAGGGCGTTCCGTTAAGACTAGTCGATACAGCTGGAATTCGTGAGACAGAAGATATTGTAGAACGAATAGGGGTTGAACGCTCAAGAGAAGTTCTTAAACAGGCAGACTTAATCCTTTTAGTGTTAAACTATGGGGAGGAGCTCTCACCAGAAGACGAAGCTCTCTTCAAAGCTGTTGAAAAAATGAATGTGATTGTTATTGTAAATAAAACAGATGTAGAGCAAAAAATTGATTTAAACCAAGTAAAAACATTAGCAGCGAATCGCCCGCTTGTAACAACATCTCTTCTACGTGATGAAGGGGTCGATCAACTAGAACAAGCCATTGCCGATCTATTTTTTGAAGGCGAGTTAGAAGGGGACGATGTCACGTATGTATCAAATACAAGACACATTGCCCTGCTAGAACAAGCAAAATCTACCATTGAAGATGCAGTTGGAGCCATTGAAATGGGAGTACCTATTGATTTAGTACAAATAGATGTAACAAGAACATGGGAACTACTAGGCGAAATCATCGGAGACAGCGTCCAAGAAAGCCTCATAGACCAGTTATTCGCCCAATTCTGCTTAGGGAAATAGCTTTATAAGAAAAAGGGCGAACTTCCCTTTTTCTTATAAAGCGAAGCAGTGAGCGAAGCCGGCGTAATCTTTTAAGCCTGTTTGAGCGAACTTCTCAAACAGGCGCACGACGAGCGCAGCCACTGCACACCATGTTCG
>NZ_JAOANA010000041.1:0-16120 GCF_032335535.1 Alkalihalobacillus sp. MEB130 | reverse complement strand
AAGGCCGCAAAGCCCTTATTGAGAGAATGGACGTAGCGTTATCGACCGGAAAAGATCCTTGGAAAGAAATCGTCGAAAACGAAGAACTACAACAAGAATTTAAAAAGAAAGAAGTTCAAGTACTTTCATAATTGGAGGGGAAGAGAGCATGGGTAAAATAGAGATAGATAAGGTGGCAGTAGCTATGTTGTCAAACTTATCCGTAGGAATTGGCCAAAGAGTGAAAGTGAACGGGGAAGAGATAGCTCTTTTCAAACAGAAAGATGGATCTGTAAAAGCTATTCAAAACAGCTGTCCTCATAAAGGAGGACCTTTGTCGGAAGGGATTGTCAGTGGTGAGCATGTTTTTTGCCCCCTTCATGATTGGAAAATCAATGTACATGATGGTCAAGTACAAGAGCCTGATGTTGGCTGTGTGAAAACATATGAAGTAGAGGTCGAAAATGATTCGATTTTTGTAAATGTAGGATAGTTGATAGGAGCATGGGCCTTCAAGATGGGGGAGGTGCTCCTAATTTTTAGAGAGGGAATACCATGAAAATATTGAGAAAACATGGTATTTATCCAGTGAATTAGTAAAAAAATAAAGATCCCATTTGCATTTCTGTTCTTTATCTGTTACGCTTAGCTAGAATTATTTTTGTTCGATGTGTCAGGAAAGAATAAGTGTTTAAACTTTTCGCCTTTGATATCTAAATTTGAGCAATAATAGTAATAAATTGTGGATCATCCACATAGGAGGAAACAAACATGCAACAAGGTACAGTAAAATGGTTTAACGCAGAAAAAGGTTTCGGTTTCATCGAAGTTGAAGGTGGAGATGATGTATTCGTACATTTCTCAGCTATCCAAGGCGAAGGATTTAAGTCTTTAGACGAAGGACAAGCAGTAACGTTTGACGTAGAGCAAGGTCAACGTGGACCACAAGCGGTTAACGTTAACAAAGCATAATTTTTTTGAAAAAGGACTCTGTAAAGAGTCCTTTTTTGTATGGAAAAACCAGTTCCAAAAAGAATCATGAACCACGACCGGTTAAATTCGTGAAAACCCTTCTTCTTCTAAGTAGTTAATCGCTTGTTTGTACGAATGAAATGTCCCATCTAAACTCTCATCAGCATAGACGTTATACATATCTCCTTCTTTTAACAAGGTAAGTGTCACAGTGTTAGCATTCATCCACACTTCTTCTTCGGTTTCCATCTCTTGTTCGCTTTCTTTCGGCGTGAGAGATAGGATGGACTTTCTAATTGTCGATAGAAGCGCCTTCCTAGTAAAATCTCGGATATTGACCATCCCTTTATCATTGGTATCATAACCTGTCATTTTTCCAGCATACACAAAACCGTTTCCGTTAGGATGTAAGTGGTACACTACATTTTTGTGTTCATAAGAACTGTCAGGATAGTGAAAGTTCACTCTTCCTAAGGAAACATCCTTTCTTTCTAATTCAGGAAAGTTTTCTGTGATTATAGTAAGTTTTTCTTCAAATGTTAGCATGTTACCTCCAGTAGTTATATTCATTTTGTTTGCCTAGTATATCATATCTACACTTACCCTTACATCCTCTTATATGACAAATGTCATGCTTGTCTCTTGACGTTCATGACTTCTTTTATGGATCCATCTCTTTTATGATATAGAGGTAATTCGTTCTCCATTAGAATAAAAGAACCTTGATCCAAGGAGGATACTATGAATAATCCAAAACAAAAATTAGCTCAACTTAGAAAAAGCATTGCACCATTCGAACAATCAGATGTGAAATCAAGCATTAAACAAATAGTGAATACCATTCCGCCGTTTTTTATCCTATGGTTTTTGGCATATCAGAGTTTGTCAGTTTCAATCTGGTTAACCTTTGCATTGGCCACGATCGCAGCAGGGTTTGTCGTTCGAATTTTTATCATCTTTCATGATTGTTGTCATGGTTCTTTTTTCAAAAATAAAAAAGCGAATAGCCTTCTCGGTACAATAACAGGAATTATTACTATGTTCCCATATGAAAAGTGGAAGCGGGAGCATTCCATTCATCATGCAACAAGTGGAAATCTCGATAAACGTGGTACGGGTGATGTGTGGATTATGACGGTTGATGAGTACGTGTCTGCTTCATTTAAAGAAAGATGGTCTTATCGATTATATCGTAACCCACTCGTTATGTTTGGGCTTGGTCCAATTTACTTGTTTTTCATAACCAATCGGTTTAATCGTAAAGATGCAAGAAAAAAAGAACGTTGGAATACGTATCTTATCAATATATCAATTGTTGCCATAGTCGCATTACTCATATTCATAATTGGCTGGCAAGCTTTTCTTATTATACAAGCACCAATTCTTTTTGTTGCAGGAGCGCTAGGAATTTGGTTGTTTTATGTTCAGCACCAATTTGAAGATTCTTATTTTGAAGATGAACAAGATTGGGACTATGTTAAAGCAGCTATTGACGGTAGCTCATATTATAAGCTTCCAAAAGTACTTCAATGGGTAACTGGAAATATTGGCTTTCATCATGTTCATCACTTAAGTCCAAGAGTTCCTAATTATAATTTGGAAAAAGTACACGAAAGCACACCTCCATTACAACAGGCAACAACCATTACGGTGGGATCTAGTCTACAATCTATTCGTTTTCGTCTTTATGATCAAAATAGTAGAACATTCGTTAGTTTTAAACAGGTAAAGCATCTTCTGGCTAAGCCAACATCAAATGTCTCGTTAAAGCCAAGGCAAACGAGTTTGCAAGAAAAATAAATAAAAAAACGAAAAGCCGTTCAATATGATCATTGGAGGGCTTTTCGTTGCAGTTGTACATAAAGCTGCGCGAAGAAAATCATAGGATTGTATGATAAAATACAGCTATTCTACTGAGGAAGAAAGGAGGACACTTATGCAAAACTGGTATAATATATTCCCGAAAAACACGGGACTTAGCATATATATATGGATTATTTTTTGTCTACTGCCTTTTTATTTTATTTTTCGTTTATCTACTGCTTTGGAAACTATTTTTGGGTTTATTATGATATTAATTTTTTTCCTTGCATACCGTTTATCGTTTATAAAGGATGGGTGGCTCGTGTATTTATGGGTTTCACTTAAGATGACGATTAGCATTGGGATGACGTTGTTTTATGGATACGTTTATTTTGCGCTTTTTCTAGCTTTCTTCATTGGAAATATACAAAGTAAAATTGGATTTATCGTGTTATATATTGTTCATTTAATAACCACGATTATGGCAGTCTGTTTTAGTTTCTTTACACAAAACGACCTATTTTTTGCACAATTCCCGTTTATTATTATCTCTGTTATCGGCGTCATCCTTCTTCCTATAACGACATATCACCGAAACAAACGAGAGAAATTAGAAGGTCAATTGGAAGATGCAAACAAAAAGATCTCTGAGCTAATGGTGATAGAGGAACGTCAGCGTATTGCGCGAGATTTACATGACACGCTCGGTCAAAAATTATCACTAATCGGATTAAAAAGTGATCTAGCTAGAAAATTAATAGAAATCAATCCTGAATCTGCTAAAGTTGAACTACTAGATATAAACCAAACAGCTAGAACAGCCTTAAAAGAAGTACGTGAGATGGTTTCTGATATGCGCGGTGCTAAATTAGAAGATGAGCTCATTCATATTGAACAAATTTTAAAAGCAGCCAAAATTGATTTAGAAATAGAAGGCAGTGCCATGCTTTCCAATACACCTCTACTTGTTGAAAATGTTATTAGTATGTGTTTAAAAGAGGCGATTACAAATGTCGTTAAGCATAGCAAGGCTACTTCTTGTAAAGTATTTATTCAGGAATCTTCAGATGAATTACAACTTCTTGTGCAAGACAACGGAATAGGTTCTGATGATACGGGTTCATTTCATGGAAATGGTATTCGTGGCATGAGGGAACGATTAGAGTTTGTCAATGGAAGTTTAGACATCCTCTTTTCAGAAGGAACGACTCTTGACATTAGAGTACAAAAGATCATTAAGCAAACGAGTAGGGGGGAATGAAGATGATTCGTATTGTGATTGCGGAAGATCAACGTATGTTATTAGGGGCTCTTAGTTCGTTACTTGATTTAGAAGAGGATATGGAAGTAGTTGGAACGGCAAGGAACGGAGAAGAAGCGCTTGCTTTAGTCAAACAGCATCAACCAGATATCTGTATTATGGACATTGAAATGCCAATAAAAAGTGGCCTTGATGCGGCAGAAGAATTGAGAGACCAACCATGCAAAGTTATTATTCTCACAACGTTTGCTCGAGCTGGATATTTTGAACGTGCGAGAAATGCAGAGGTAAGTGGGTATTTGCTAAAGGATAGTCCTAGTGAAGAATTAGCCAATTCGATTCGTGTAATCATGGATGGCAGACGCATGTATGCTCCAGAATTAATTGATCTCGCATTTGAAGATAAAAATCCACTGACGAATCGTGAAAAACAAGTAATGGAATTGATTGCAGAAGGAAAAAGCACCAATGAAATTGCAAAAGAATTATCTTTAACGAATGGTACCGTTCGAAATTATATTTCGATTATCCTAGATAAACTAGAAGTTGGTAATCGAATTGAGGCAATCTCGCGTTTTAAGGAGAAAGGCTGGTTTAAGTAAGTGAATTATTTGTAGATTTTGTGGGAAATGTAGGAAAAACATAAAAAATCTTGTCGATAGCTGCAATTTCATTTATGATTATCTCAATGTATTTTTATTAAAGAAAAAAGGTATTGCTATCAAGATTGTATGCTCGAAAGGCCTTTCTTCATAGGGGAGAGGTCTTTTTTGAAGGTGCAGTTGTTAAAATAACGTTTTAAAAAGGAGAAGAAAGCCGTTGTTTCAATGGAATAATATTTTAAAAGGAATGACTATGGGGATTAGTGATTTAATTCCTGGAGTAAGTGGAGGAACTATCGCTTTAGTGCTTGGAATTTATCAATCGCTATTAGCTTCAATTAACGGTCTGTTTTCAAAGCAGTGGAAGCAACATGTTATGTTTTTAATACCGCTAGGCATAGGGATTGTGATTGCCTTACTAACTTTCAGTCATTTAATTGAATGGTTGTTAGCTGAATATCCCCAACCTACGTTTTTCTTTTTTCTAGGTTTAATAATCGGAATTATACCGACTCTGCTAAGAGATATAAATTATAAGCAAGCGTTCAAGCCAGTCCATTATGGATTGCTGTCTCTTGGTGCAATTATGGTTGGGGCAACGTTCTTTGTAAAAGACAATGAACTAGCGACAGTGATGAGTGAGTTAGTTTGGAGTGATTATGCTTTGTTATTTTTTGCTGGCTGGATAGCTAGTTCTGCTATGATTTTGCCAGGAATCAGTGGATCGTTTGTCTTTTTACTTTTTGGTGTTTATCCAACTGTTGTCAATGCTTTATCAACATTTAACTTACCAGTTATTATTACCGTTGGTTCTGGAATTGCTCTTGGATTAGTAATTACAAGTCGACTTATTTCACTGTTGTTTAAACGATTTCAAATTGCGACTTATGCTTTAATGATTGGGTTCATTCTCGGATCCATTGTCGTTATTTATCCAGGGTTGTCAGGCGATCTATTTTTATTTTTTATCAGTGTACTAGCTTTTATTTCCGGTGGACTTAGTGTCTATTTACTGAGTTATTTTGAAGTGAAAAAATCCGTATTGAAAGTAAATTCGTAAGTCAAAAAGCTCCTTTTAAGGGGCTTTTTTTGTGTGATTTGTAAAAGACAAGACACTATATATAGGCAAGTAACATACCGTAATCCTAAATGAAAGGAGATGAGTATATGTACCAGCCTTATGTTAGTCTAACTCACTCCCCTGTACAAATGGGGGCACAACCCTCAATCCGGGAGTTGCTTCAAGAAGGAGGATATATCCTTTATTCTAGACATGGGGAAGCTACTGCTGGAGAAGATGTACCTAACTCGAATATTTTTGATTGTTCAACTCAAAGAAATCTGTCTATAAGGGGGAGACAACAGGCGGTAGCTTACGGAGAGGCGCTTCGAAATATGGGGATTCCAATAATGGTGCCTGTTGTTACAAGTCCTTTTTGTAGAACGAGAGAAACTGCTATGTTAGCTTTCGGAGAGCATTCTGTTCAAATCGAACCGTTCTTACTTGATATTTATCGTCTGAGCGGTGCCTTGAATCAAACAGAACAAAATAGGATCTTAAGTAATCTCCAGTCTTTGTTAGAAACCCCACCACATCCAGGTACAAATAAGGTTATCATCGGTCATAGTTTTCCCCCTTTTGTTGGACTGGGTTCAATTCCAAATATGGGAACAGTCATTGTGAGACCTCATGGACAAGGGAATGGATACGAAGTAGTTGCTCATATCACGATTGACGAGATCACTAGTTGGATTCGATAATAGCTGTTTCCCTGCCTCCGGTTCGTAAGCAGGGGGCTTTTTGTTGTATTGATAACAAATCTATCAATATATATTTTTGCTTGAAGTAAATATCAATTGCACGGAAAATGTCAATTATTGTATACTGAATATGAATCAGGACTATAGTCACTTTTTGATTTTTGGATGGTCCAAAAGACTTGCTCTATTTGCAAGTCTATTTTGCTACACATTCAGTAAATGTTTAAACCCTACTATGCTTGTTTAGGAGGCCAATTCAATTGAGAGGTACATAATAGGTGGTATACAGAGAATGCTCTATGAAAAAAAGAAAGAATTTGGCTTTGAACTTAAGTATAAATACTAGATAAGAAAGGAACGCGGAGGATCAACTTTTGAATAACGGTTATTGTAGCTCTGTCCCTTTTTTACATGAGGAGTGTGTCTGTAATGAAAATAGTAAATGAGTATCTTATCAATAAAGGTACAATGCTGATTGAACCGACGTTTGATGAATTTGGTCAGTTGCATTCCTTTGTTACAGAAGAATATACGAGCTATCTAGTCAAGAAGAGTCCGTTAACGGTAGTGGATGATTCTTGTTTTTACTATGGTTCTAGCTTTCATGGTAGGTTAGATGCATCCGAGAAAATAACAGGTGATCTTTCTAAAATTCCTATCTGTATTAGTGAAGCTAATAGGATCTTCTTTTTTCCGTTAGAGTCCCCACATAATAATTGGTGCCACTGGGTATCTCATTATCACGTTAGTAAAATTCGCGCATTAGGACCAAAGCTATCGACCATTTATTTTAACAATGAGATCAGTATTGATGTGCCATATGAAAGAGGAGGCGTTGATTGTAAATTAGCGCAAACGGCGCAGTTTCGTTATATCATGTTAAGAAGGTGGGAAATGACTCATAAGTCATAGGTAGAGAATACATAAGGAGGACTTTTTGATGGAAATAGGATTAAGTACTTTTGTAGAAACAACACCGGATGTCGAAACGGGAGAAGTCATCAGTCATGCACAACGAATTCGTGAAGTAGTCGAGGAAATTGTGTTAGCTGACCAAGTTGGATTAGATGTCTTTGGAGTGGGGGAGCATCATCGAGAAGACTTTGCTGCTTCTAATCCAGCATTGATACTATCGGCTGCAGCGCCACAAACGAAACGGATTCGGTTAACCAGTGCTGTTACTGTGTTATCTTCGGCTGATCCTGTACGAGTGTTTCAAGATTTTTCCACACTTGATGGGATCTCGAATGGGCGTGCAGAAATAATGGCTGGACGTGGTTCATTTATTGAGTCATTTCCGCTGTTTGGTTATGAGTTACAAGACTACAATGAGCTGTTCGAAGAAAAATTAGACTTATTGTTAAAAATTAGGGAGTCTGAAAAAGTGACTTGGAAAGGAAATCACCGTGCAGCTATCAACAATTTAGGTGTGTACCCTCGTCCTGTACAGGATCCTTTGCCGGTTTGGATTGGCAGTGGGGGAAACTCTGAATCGGTTGTACGCGCAGGATTACTTGGCTTGCCGCTTGTACTTGCGATTATTGGGGGACGCCCGGTGCAGTTTGAGCCCCTTGTGCAACTATATAAGAAAGCTGCCACGCATGCTGGGCATGATCCAGCGAAGCACACAGTTGCATCACACTCGCATGGGTTTATTGCTGAAACAACTGAATTGGCTGCAAATAAGTTTTTCCCTTCAACTCAGCAAGTGATGAATAAATTAGGACGAGAGCGCGGCTGGGGACCTTATGACAGGTCAAGCTTTGATGCGGCACGTAGTTTTGAAGGAGCATTATATGTTGGTGATTCAAATACGGTTGCTGAAAAAATTATTCATCTTCGAAAAAATGTCGGCATTACTCGTTTTATGTTGCATGTCCCTGTGGGCACGATGCCTCATGACGATGTGATGAAAGCCATTGAATTGCTAGGAACTGAAGTGGCTCCAAAAGTTCGAGAAGAAGTAGCTAAATGGGAATTAGAAAGGGAAGAGAAGTAGAAGTACCTTTCCTAGTATGTGTTACATCGACTTACTCCTAAGTACTGTCGGTGTTATTTTTTAAATTTTTAAAATGATCCTTCCCGTAGGAACAAATAATTAGTAAAATATAGGTATATAATACTAAAGAGAGGGAGGTGAACATACATATGGAAATGAAGCCTAATCACTATGATGGAAGCTTACAAACTGAATCAACTTCCAGTGAGACTTTAGACAAGCCATTTATATTAACGGATGAGATGAGAGCAAACATTAGTGGAAATCCGTTTAGTAGTGATAATAAAGAATAGCATATGCCAGGCTGTCTCGTTTTTTCGAGGCAGCTCTTTTTTGCCGCAAAAAGTAATAGTGAGGGAATGAAATGGAGCTTTTTGGCTAAAACTAGCCACGAATCCCATTCAAGAGAGGAAGAGAATCATGTCAAAAGTATTATATATTACAGCCCACCCTCATGATGATACTCAGTCATACAGTATGGCGGTAGGTAAAGCATTTATTGATTCATACAAGGAAGCACATCCAGAAGATGAAATTGTCCATGTAGACCTTTATAAAGAAGAAATTCCAGAGCTTGATGTTGATGTGTTTAATGGATGGGGCAAACTTCGTTCAGGACAAGAATTCACTGAACTTTATGCTGAGGAAAAAGCTAAAGTAGGACGACTTTCTGAGCTTTGTGAGCAATTTATCGCAGCAGATAAGTATGTTTTTGTTTCTCCTTTATGGAATTTTTCATTTCCACCAGTGTTAAAAGCATATATTGATTCAGTAGCTGTGGCAGGAAAAACATTTAAGTATACAGAACAAGGTCCAGTGGGACTTTTAACGGATAAAAAAGCGATACATATTCAAGCGCGTGGGGGCATTTATTCAGAAGGTCCCGCTGCGCAAATGGAAATGGGCCATCGTTATTTAGATATTATTATGCAATTTTTTGGGGTTCCTTCATTTGAAGGGTTGTTTGTAGAAGGACATAACGCGATGCCAGACAAAGCTAACGAGATTAAAGAAAACGCGATTGCTCGTGCAAAGGATGCAGCTCATACGTTTTAATCCACAGTTCCTTAGCTTCAGTTTAATTTATTGAGGCTTTGGAACTTTTTTAATACAATGATTATGAATGGAACATTAGTTATAATACATAATAGAGTGGCTTTTAAAAACCGTTCTAGAGGTGATTTTGTTTTAGGGAGATGTAGGATGAAAAGAATCATTGTAGGAATATCCGGAGCTTCTGGTGCCATTTTTGGAATCAGAATGTTAGAGGCACTTCGGGCTTATCATGTTGAGACACATTTAGTGATGTCGAAGTGGGCGGAAACGACCATACGATTAGAGACTGAATATACTGTTGATCAAGTGAAGGGATTGGCATCTGTTGTACATAGTTCCATGAATCAAGCCGCTTCCATTTCCAGCGGATCGTTTCGAGTGGACGGGATGATCGTGGCCCCTTGCAGTATGAAAACGCTAGGGACAATTAGGGCTGGAATATCAGAAGGGCTTCTAGGTAGAGCGGCAGATGTTATTTTAAAAGAAAGAAGAAAGCTTGTTTTGCTACCACGAGAAGCCCCATTAAATGAAATTCATCTAGAAAATATGTTAGCTTTAACAAAAATGGGTGCAGTCATAATTCCTCCTGTTCCAGCCTTTTATAACCATCCCAAAACACTTGACGATATCGTGAATCATATAGTTTCTAGAACATTAGATCAGTTTGATATTGATAATGATTTAACGAAGAGGTGGATGGAAGAAAAGAGGGATTAACTAAACTAATTGTATTGTAGGGAGCCTTTGATCAGTAGAGTAGGTGATCAAAGGCTTTTATTAATGATAATTGCTCGAATTGGATCATAGCAAGAATATAAAAAAGCCACTTTCAATCCTAAAAAAAGTGGCTTCAAGTAAATAGTTAATTCCCTGCTCCGCGGTACTTCTTCACTCCTGCATTCCACAAAAAAACTGATAGTGACAAGAAGATTAAGCCCATTACAGGTGTCAAAAAGGCATACCAATACCACTCTTCTCGTTGTAAGAAATAAGCAGCAGGATAGACACCAACAAAAGCAAAAGGCAAAATCCATGTTAAAACAAAACGAATGACATTGTGATAGATATCAACAGGATAACGCCCGTAATTTCCTATATTGTACATCATTGGCATAATATCAGTTCGGCTATCTGACCAAAATCCAATGCTAGCAAGTGAAATAAATATCCCCGCATAGATAAAAGCCCCACCAATAACCATTGCAATAAAAATAAAGAGATCGTACCAAGCGAACGTTAATCCTAAAATCGACCCAGCATAAAACATAATAGCTACACCGGTGATCACACCGAATAGGGATTCTAATTCCATTCGCTCCATAATGATTTGAAAAAGACTATGAATCGGTCTTGTAAGCACTCTGTCCATCTCGCCTTTAACAATGTAGCGTTCATTAAAATCCCAAATATTAAAAAAGGAAGTGAATAGCGCATATGGAACGAGGAAAAATCCATAAATAAAGATAATTTCTTCACGATTCCATCCACTTAAAAAAGTGGTGTGGCCAAAAACTACTAATATAAAAATTAAGTTTACGGCTTGAAACAACAAGTCAGAGAAAATTTCAACGATGGTATCTACTCGATACGTTAATCTAGTTTTTAAGTATTGAGAGGCATATTGAAAGAAAATAGAAATGTAAAACATATTAGCCCCCCTGCACAATTAACTGTTTTTTTGCTAAAGACCATAAAAGTTGAATCGGAATAAGTAGGATTAATGCCCAAACTGCTTGTAACAATACAGCTGTATAAATCTCGCTTCCAACGAATCCTTCGGTAAAGATCATACTAGGAATATAGCTGATGGCTTGAAACGGCAAATACATCATCACTGATTGAGCCCAAAGCGGATAAAACGAGATGGGTAGTAAAAGTCCTGAAAACAAATCAATCACAACACGTTTCGCTCGAATTAAACCAGAGTTGTTAAATAAGAAAAAGGTCATAATTCCCGTAAGTAAGTTAATTTGTGTATTAACAATAAAACTAAAAACTAGTGAGATGAAAAATAATACCCATGTCGTCAAACTAGCTGAAAAAGTAATAGGAAAAATAAGAGCAACAATCACCATTCCTGGAACCGAGAAAAACAACAACCGGAATATTCCTTCCCCTAATCCTTGCATCGTTTTCATGCCTAAATAATTGTATGGGCGAATCATTTCAATGGCTACTTTCCCATCTTTTATTTCATTGGCAATTTCCCGGTCAATATTATTAAAATAAAAAGCTCTAGCCATCCAAGCAACCGCGACATAGGTAGTCATTTGAAGAACTGATAACCCTTGAATTTCTTCTTGTCCACCATAAATGGCTGTCCACAAAAAATAGTAAGCACCAATATTAATGCTATAAATTAAGATTCCACTGTAGTAGTTTGTCCGATAAGCGAGCATCATGAGAAAGCGAACTCGTATCATTTCAATATACTGACTCATGAGATTGCCATTCCTTCTTCATAAATCTTTCTAATGATTTCTTCGGTAGAGATTTCATTGATTCGAACATTCTTTATTGGATTCTTTTGTACGACGTTACTAATTAGTTCAGATACAGACTGCTCATCGCCGTTAACAAGTGCTAGCCAAGTTGTAGCATCCTTTTGTTCCCACTGAACCTTTGGTATAGTAGGAAGAGTGGCAGCGAGAACTTCTGTCAGAAATTCAAACTCTACTTGCTTACCTTCAACGGCATTAGACTGCAATTGCTGTAGCTTCCCATCGTAGACAATCTTTCCTTCATCTAATAAAACAACGCGCTCACATAGAGCCTCAATATCGGTTAAATCATGAGTAGTAAGAAGTATCGTTGTTTTATATTGCTTATTAATCTCTTTTAAGAATTCACGGATTTTTAATTTAACTAGTACGTCTAGTCCAATTGTAGGTTCGTCTAAAAAGAGAAGAGGAGGATTATGGATCAAAGCAGCTGCTAATTCGCAACGCATCCGTTGCCCTAAGGAAAGCTTACGTACGGGTTTATCTAACAAAGGACCAATTTCCAATGTCTTAATAACATGGGTCATATGATTGTTATAATCTTCATCAGAAACGCGATATACTTTTTTTAAGAGGCGGAATGATTCTTGTACGGCAATATCCCACCATAACTGAGATCGTTGTCCGAAAACGACGCCAATAGAACGGACGAATTGTTCTCGTTCTTTGTGTGGGTTCATTCCATTTACGACAATAGATCCAGATGTTGGTGTCAGGATTCCGGTTAACATTTTAATGGTTGTTGATTTGCCTGCCCCGTTCTCACCGATGTATCCGACCATTTCACCTTGCTTAATAGTTAAGGAAATGTTATCAACTGCTGCGAGCACTTTATAATTTCTCGTGAACAAGTCACGAAATGCACCAGCTAAACCTGAGCGACTTGAATACGATTTAAATTCTTTTCTTAAATTTTGAACTTCAATGACGTTCATCTTTCGTGCCTCCTTGGCAAAACCTATATGGGTCGAACTTTCACACTTTATAAAACAAATAATAGTGTAACTCGGACTTATCATTACAGCAAGTGAGAAATCGTAATAAATAAGAAGTTATAAGCAAAAAACTTGAAAAGGTGAGAAGATGCCAATTAAAGTTAAAATGGAGAGTAAGGGTAAATGTTCTTTGCATATACAAGAATTTTTCTCTGTTCATTGCTCTTATTAAAGGATATAGTAATTTTAATGAAGAAGTAATAATGACATAAAGGAAGAACGTCACACTACATAATTTTAAGAGGTGAACTATTGTGCAAAATAATGATGTGAAAACGACGGTTGCATATTCTAGAACAAATCCTTTTCAAGCGAAAGTGCTAAAAAATGTCAACCTTAATAAGTCAGGTTCTAAAAAAGAAACACGACACATCGAGTTATCGTTAAAAGATTCAAACCTATCCTATATACCAGGCGATTGTGTTGGAATTTTTCCTGAGAATGATCCAGATTTAGTTGCTACTCTTTTGACGGAAATGAACTGGGATGCGAATGAAAATGTAACGATTAACAAGAAGGGAGAAGTTCTTCCTTTAGGTGAAGCTCTAGCAACATTTTTTGAAATTACCTTATTAAACAAAAAGATAGTACAACAAGCTGCAGAATTAACAGATAATGAAGAAATAAAAGAGCTTGTTCTACCAGAAAATAAAGATCGATTAAAGGAGTATATGGAAGGGCGCGATTTGATTGATCTTCTCCGTGAATTTGGACCTTGGAACGCTTCTGCTCAAGACATTGTCTCACTTCTGAGAAAAATGCCACCAAGATTATATTCTATCGCAAGTAGTCAAGCTGCACATCCAGATGAAGTACATCTAACCATTGGTGCTGTTCGCTACGAAGCTCACGGTCGCAAACGAGAAGGGGTATGCTCTGTACAATGTGCAGAACGTGTCGACTTAGGAGAGACATTGCCACTATTTGTTCAACCAAATAAACACTTCTTTTTACCCGAGTCTACAGATATTGACATTATTATGGTTGGGCCGGGTACTGGAATTGCTCCGTTTCGTTCCTTTATTGAAGAACGTTCCGTAACAGGTGGTGAAGGGAAAACATGGTTGTTCTTTGGTGACCAGCACTCTTCTACGGATTTTCTTTATCAAGACGAATTAGAGAAATATCAACAAGATGGGGTTCTAACTAAATTAGATACAGCTTTTTCTCGTGATACCGATAAAAAGGTATATGTTCAACACAAAATGCAAGAAAACAGCAAGGAGTTATTTGCTTGGTTAGAAGCAGGAGCATACTTCTACGTTTGTGGAGATAAGCAATATATGGCTAAAGATGTGCACGATACGCTTATTGACATTGTTGAAAAAGAAGGAAATATGAGCCGTGAAGAAGCAGAAGAATATGTAACGGCCATGCAAAAAGAAAAACGTTATCAACGTGACGTGTATTAAAAATAATGATGAGAGACAGGAATTCGTTCCTGTTTTTTTTTTTTGTATGAATTAGCACTAGACCTCTTGTTACGACAGAATTCATTCTGCACAGAAGTTTCGTTTTGAATATTATGACTTTTTTCATAGATAGGTTGTTCAAACTTATCTAAAGTAAAGAAGTAGATTTTGTTAATTAGGGGGAGTACAAGTGAAAAGATCTGACTTGCCAATTGTTTATTCTTGTTCTGGATGTTCTTCTGCAGCTCAAACAGCTAATATGATTGCTCTGAAAATGGACCGTGACAAAGTCGCGGAAATGTCATGCATTGCAGGTGTTGGAGGGGATGTTCTTCCATTAGTGAAAACGGCGAAATCTGGAAGAGATATTATTGCAATTGATGGTTGTATATTGGCTTGCTGTAAGAATGTTTTAGCTAGACATGAAGTGAAACCAAAGCATTATTTTGTTCTTTCAGATTTTCACGTACCAAAAGTGAAAGGACAAGATCCGAACCCGACTCTTTTTCTGAACGCATATGGTGAAATGATGGAACATATACGATCGTAAAACCCACCCTTATAAAGTATATAGGTTATTTGTAGTAAAGTCGTATGCATTGAGACTCCAAACTCCAAAGTGTATACTTACCAAATAGACCTATTTTTACTATTAGGGGGAACCGTTGTGAAGTTGAATCCAAAAGCGATCTTTCTAGATATGGATGGAACGATCCTAAATCATAAAAATCTAGTAAGTGTTCGAACAAAAGAAATCATTGATGAGTTACGCAGCAAGGGGATCTTCGTTTTTGTAGCTACAGGAAGAGCGTTTGGTGAGATTGAAAATGTCGTACCTGACGGATTTGAAGTTGATGGGTTTATTACGTCAAACGGAATGGCTGGTTATGTCGGGAATGATGTTATATTTGAACATTCACTTTCACTTGAATTAGTAGAAATGATCATTGAGAGGGCGAGAAAGTTCAAAGTGTATTATGAGTTATTCCCGTATGATACGAACCGAATTACACTAAAACAAGATCAAGAATATGTTGTAAATGAAATAAGAGAACCAAAACCTGACAGTGTAGGCATAAACGAGTGGCTTTCGAGAAAGCAAGCAATACAAGAAGAAATTGCGTGGAAGGATCATATTGAAGGAAGTGCTTTTTCTAAATTTTATTTCTTTGCGCGTACTCATAATCATATTAATGAGTGGAAACATGAACTCGATGAGTTAAAGAAGGAAATAGACTTTTCAACATCTATTTCTTCCCTTCATAATGTTGAGGTTATGGTTGCTAACGTTAATAAAGCAACAGGGATTAAACAAATGTTAGATCATTTTGATTTGTCCAGTGCTGAAATTATGGCGATTGGTGACAGTGATAATGATGTGCCAATGTTAAAGTTTGTGAGCCATGCGGTAGCAATGAAAAATGCACCTAATCATATTAAAGAACTTACGGCTGACGTAACAGAATTTACTTGTGATGAAGATGGAGTTTATTATTACCTAAAAGAGATGTTTGAATTGTAATAATGACAAAAGAGGTTCCAGGAGACTGGGACAAAAGAGTTTTGGGTGAGAAATCCGAACGCTACGATAGTTAATGCTTGTAATCGCTCCGGAAATATACTTCGCTTTCCGTGGGCGGCTGGTGAGCCTTCTCGTGCTTACGCACTGTGGGGTCTCACCCTTGCCTTCGATGAAGCCACTGAAAAAGTGCTCGTTTATTTCGGACTTGAGGAGCTTCGACCCGCTCCCGGGATGGGGGGCACGCTTTCCGCAGGCGG
>NZ_JAOANA010000040.1:0-16297 GCF_032335535.1 Alkalihalobacillus sp. MEB130 | reverse complement strand
TTTTTGTACATGCTTTTAAGCATAGGCGGAGCCGCCGTTATGTTTTAAGCCTTTTTGAGTGCTCTTCTCAAAAAGGCGCACGGCGCGTGGAGCCATTGCCACTTGGTTCACTCTTTTTGCGAGATATGGCTCTTCCTTTGCCGCCAAGGGATCCAATAAATAGAACTATGCCCTAAATCAATTGCATTTTCCCTATTCTTTCTAACGAATAAGTAAGTACAAGGTCTTTCATGATAAAGCTAAACTCTGGACGTTCATAAATGTTTTCAGGAAGCTCCGGTATTAGCATAGGTCCACTTGTTTCAAAATAATGACTTTTGGTTGTTAATGTCGAAACGGTCGCAAAAAAAATGGTTTTATACATGATTTGTTGCTCGCATGTTACTTGGTACTGACCTATGTATTGCAGAGCTTTGAGCTCTGCCCCTGTTTCTTCTCTAACTTCTCTAATTGCTGCTTGTTCCAATGTCTCCCCTGACTCTACTTTCCCGCCAGGAAATTCTAACCCTCTTGATTGATGATCCGTCAAAAGCCACTGATCATTGTATCGGCATATAACCCAAATATGCTTTGCATCTTGTACAAAGCCTTGCTCTTCAAATGTTAGACGAACAAGGCAACCATTTGAATCCTTAAATTGATACATACTCTCGCCTCTTTTTTATTCTTCTTTTTAGTATACAGGTGTACCAAAAGAAGGGAAACCACTTTAACCCCAAGTTGGTTTCACAGGGTCTTCTGGTTTAATGGCAAGCAATACGATTAGGACCGTCCCAATACACAAAATGGTGTTCGAAAAAAACATAAATGAATGAGACGTTTTCATTAAAACAGCAAAAACAGGTGGACCGAGAGCAACACCAAGAAATCGCATACTACTATATAAAGAAGAAATCGTTCCGCGTTGTTTCATTTCTATTCCTTCTGTTACTAAAGCATCTAGACATGGGAGGGCAATACCGATACCTGCCCCACTGGCAAATAGACAAGTTAGCAATAAATAAATGTCTTTTGAAAAAGAAACTGTAAATATAGCTAACGTTAAAATCACAAGTCCAGCAACTGTATACCATTTCATCTTCTGTTTATCTTGACCAATTACTTTTCCCGTTGCAAAAGAAGAGAAACATAAAGCAGCTAATGGAATGGCTAAAATGATTCCCTTTTTAATACCATCAATTTGGAACTCGTCTTCCAACATAGTCGATAAATAAAAGAGAACACCAAAAATAACAAACATTAAAATGCCGCCAATAGCAAATACAGCATATAACCAGCGACCCTCGCGTTTAAATATTACTTTTGTTGTTTTGACAAATTGCTTAAAGCCAACCGCTTTTCCACTCACCGGAGGAACTTTCACTAAAAAGATCATCGCTAAAATGGAAATGAAACATAAAGCTGGAATGGAAAGAAGAGGCATGTACCAAACAATTAGCGCTAATGCCGCCCCTAAGATCGGACTTAACACTTTTCCTAATGTATTGGCTGTCTCAATCATTCCTAATCCTTTACTTACATCATTTTGATCGGTGTACAAATCACCGACGAGTGGTAAGACGATAGGCATCGCCCCAGCAGCTCCAATCCCTTGCAAGAAACGTCCGAATATCAACATATTATAAGGCTCTTCCATTTGCCATCCTGCAAAGCCTGAAATAAATCCTCCCACACCTGCAATAATCAAACTTGGAATGATGACTTTTTTTCTTCCAATGTGATCGGAAATATACCCTGCAATTGGTATGCAAAGAATAGCCACGATGGAGTAGACTGTGATGAGCATACTTACTTGAAAGGAACTAATTCCAAGTTCTTTCTCGATTTGAGGTAACACGGGGATTAGCATCGAATTCCCCAGCGTCATAACTAGTGGGATAGATGAAATCGAGAAAATGGCCCATTTATCTTTTCCTTGCATAGTAAGGCTCCCCCGTTCTTAACATCATAATAATTACTCTGTTAGTATGAGAAAGAGTTTGTGTTCTATGCATGACAAACAGGGACTTCATAAGTAAAAGACACCCAGTTTTCTAAAGGTATAAAAAGGAATAATCTCCTCTTTTTCCTTTCAAAATTGGATGCCTTGTAGTTATTGCAAATTATATTGACCGCTTTCTTTAATGGACCTGTAAATCGTATCTAACGCACTTTGCGGATGTGCTGCTAAGTTTTCCATTTTATTATGAAATTCAGTTAGTAACTGTTCTTCAGAATAGCCTTCACTAACTAAATCTTTGAGCACATCTTCAATAATAACATCTCTCTTTAATGCTAATTTTGCTTCTAATAAAATGCTAATGCTCTCCGTTAATTTTGTTATTGTTTGAACTTTTGTAATCATCGCCGCGGGGTGGTTGTCTTTGCTCGTAATAATAACATCGACAAGTATATGGCGTTCTTCCTCTTCGATTTCTCTAAAATAATCATAATAATCCTCGCTAATCACAGCTTCAATGTACCATGTCTGAGACGGGTTCTCCATATTAACAATGAGTCCGTCTTGAATAGGAATTAACTTTTGGTTCACTTTGCCTTCTTTTCCTTCAAGTAAACTAAGTGAATAAAGTTTGAATGTTTTCATCAAACAGCACCCCTTCCTTTCTTCTTATTTAATCATATCTTCAATTAATAACAAAATAAAAGGGGCTTTCTCTTAAGCTATAAGCTCATTCGAAAAAACGCCCCTTGAAGTTAATTATGAACTTTTCATTCGCTGAAAGCACATCTCATATTGTCTTTCTTGAATCCATTTTATGAGCTCCACCTCTTCACTTGTAAGGTCTCTCCTCAGCTTACATTTACAATCGTTGATAAGTTCCTCATAAAGATTTTCCTGTAACATATAGTAAATGTCTCCTTTGTCGATTTGTCTCAACTGTTATGCGGTGTCACTCTTCCAATTTATGTGTTCAAGTTCCGATATATGATCAATATTTTCTTTATTCTACAAAAATCGAAACAATCCTTCATCTTCACAAAAATAATTTCGACTTTTTCGTCACATTGTGGTCTGTTGTACGTTCACTTATTTCTTCACGTAACAACGCGATGAAGTCTTCTTCTAGTCCTAATTCAATTGCCCGTTCATATGCTTCAATCAATACTTGATATTCTAAACTTTCCATACCCTTCACCGCACTTATAAAAAATTATCGTTTTAAAAGCCGCGTTTATCGTAAGCTTTTTTCATTTGATCTAATCCTTGCTGTAACGTTTCCCTAGGACATGCTAAATTAATTCGTTCAAAACTTTTGCCTTCTTCACCAAAAATCGGTCCATGATTCAATGCTACTTTCGCTTCTTCCACTAGCCATTGTTTTCGTTCTGCTGCTGATAGGGGAAGATTTGAACACTCTAGCCACAACAGATACGTGCCCTCAGAATCCATCACTCGTAATTTTGGCATATGTAAAGAAACATACTCTCGAACAAAGTCAAAATTTTCTTGTACATATTCCATCAATTCTTCTAACCATTCTTCACCATATGTATAGGCTGCCTCCGTTGCAACTTCTGCAAAAGAATTCACAGAATTAGCAAAGGAATTGGCTAAATGGTTGGCTAACATACCCTTTAACTTTTCATTTTCAATTACAACATAAGATGTTTGAATTCCAGCTAAGTTAAAGGTTTTGCTTGGCGCTAAACAAGTGAATGTTCTCGCCGCAGCATCATCATTTACCGAGGCGAACGGAATATGTTTTTGCCCTTTAAATAATAAGTCAGCATGAATTTCATCTGATACGACGAACAAATCATATTTTTTACAAATAGCCGCTAACTGCTCTAATTCTTCTCTCTTCCAAACTCGACCAACTGGGTTATGAGGATGACAAAGAACCAACATTTTCGTCTTTTCTGTAATTACTGATTCTAAGTTGCTGAAATCGATATCATAGTGATCTCCATCAAAAGCAAGAGGGTTCGTTATTAACTCACGATTATTTTTTTTCACGACATCATAAAACGGGTAATAAACTGGTGTTTGGATAATCACGCCATCACCAGGTTCAGTAAATGCTTGTATAATATAACTAATGGTCGGCACAATGCCTGAAGTATAAATAAATGAGTCTGTATCTACATTCCAATCATACCTTCTTTTAAGCCATCCTTGCACTGCCTGATCTACTGTTTTTGAGTGTGCAGGATATCCGAAAATCCCGTGCTCCACTGTCGCGTGTAATGCATCCAACACTTCTTGCGGTGCTCGAAAATCCATATCCGCTACCCACATCGGCAAAAGATTTTCACCACCGAAACGTTGCATTGTCATATCCCATTTCATTGAATTTGTCCCGCGACGTTCGATTACTTCATCAAATCGTTTACTCACTTCTTACACTTCCTTCCTAATTACACACATACCTCCATTAAATAATCTTTCTAGTTTTAGGTCAATACTTACTATTCAACGAAAAGATTTTAAATCCTTTAAAGCTTTTATATTTTTCACTATTTTTTCAATGTACATTTCTAAAAATTCAGGATAGGAATGTGGCTCTACTGGTAAATACATTCAATGAGAAAGTCCAATTCCAAACAGACAAGCCCCTCCTCTTATGATAAGATGGAAAAAGCAAAAAATAGTACGCAATTATCATAAGGATAGGTGTTTGACATGAGTGTATTAACAGTTAAAAACTTAAGCCATGGTTTTGGCGACCGTGCCATTTTTCATGATGTTTCTTTTCGTTTACTAAAAGGGGAACATATTGGTTTAATTGGTGCCAATGGTGAAGGTAAGTCAACGTTTATGAATATTATTACTGGAAAATTAATGCCCGATGCGGGAAAAGTGGAATGGTCTAAAAAAGTTCGCGTTGGATATTTAGATCAGCATTCTGTATTAGAGCGTGGCATGACCATGCGCGACGTTTTAAAAAGCGCGTTTCAATATATGTTCGACATGGAAGCAGAAATGAATGAAATGTATGACAAAATGGGAGAAGCTACTCCTGAAGAGCTTGAAAAAATGCTTGAAGATGTCGGAATTATTCAAGATACCTTAACGAATAACGACTTTTATACAATCGATGCAAAAGTGGAAGAAATTGCCCGTGGATTAGGGTTAGACGATGTTGGTCTGGAACGTGATGTTACAGATTTAAGCGGAGGACAACGTACGAAAGTATTACTTGCAAAGCTACTTTTAGAAAAGCCAGATATTCTTCTATTGGACGAGCCGACAAACTATTTAGATGAGCAACATATTGAATGGTTAAAGCGCTATTTGCAAGAATACGAAAATGCTTTTATTTTAATTTCTCATGATATCCCATTTTTAAATAGCGTTATTAATTTGATTTATCATATGGAAAATCAAGAGTTGAACCGTTACGTTGGAGACTATGAGCACTTTAAAGAAGTACATGAAATGAAAAAGCAACAACTCGAGGCTGCTTATAAAAGGCAGCAACAAGAAGTCGCTCAATTAAAAGACTTTGTTGCAAGAAACAAAGCTCGTGTCTCAACTAGAAACATGGCGATGTCTCGCCAAAAGAAGCTTGATAAGATGGATATGATTGAACTCGCTCAAGAAAAACCTAAGCCACAGTTTAACTTCAAAGAAGCTAGAACGACATCCAAGCTGATTTTTGAAGCTAAAGATCTTGTGATTGGATATGATGAGCCGCTTTCTCGTCCACTAAACTTACGTATGGAGCGCGGTCAAAAGATTGCTCTAGTTGGGGCCAACGGAATTGGGAAAACAACATTGCTTAAAAGCATTCTCGGCTTAATTAAACCCGTTGATGGTGAAGTTGAGCGCGGTGATTACCAAGAGATCGGCTACTTTGAACAAGAAGCAAAAGATCCGGATAAAACTTGTATTGAAGAAGTATGGCAAGATTTCCCTTCTTTTACACAAGCGGAAGTTCGAGCAGCTCTCGCCAAATGCGGATTAACGACAAAACACATTGAAAGCAAAGTGGTTGTCTTAAGTGGTGGAGAAAAGGCGAAAGTACGCCTATGTAAGCTCATTAATCGAGATACGAACATTCTCGTTCTTGATGAGCCGACGAACCACTTAGACGTAGACGCAAAAGAAGAGCTAAAGCGTGCCTTGCAAGCATACAAAGGAAGCATCTTACTCATCAGCCATGAACCAGAGTTCTACCAAGATGTTGCGACAGATGTCTGGAACTGCGAATCATGGACGACGAAAATCATCTAAGGGGTCAGACCCCTCTTTAGTATAGTAAAGAGGGGTCTGACCCTCCACTTGAGGAGGCTACTATGAATCATATCCCCTTTATTGCGGTTGAAGGGCCGATTGGTGTTGGGAAAACATCCCTTGCTAAGGCTATTTCCGCACGTTATGAATACCATTTACTCAAGGAGATTGTTGACGAAAACCCATTTCTAGGTAAATTCTATGAAAACATAGAAGAGTGGAGCTTTCAAACGGAAATGTTTTTCCTCTGCAATCGCTATAAGCAATTAGAAGACATCAAATCGAATTTTATTGAAAAACACATACCAGTCGTAGCAGATTATCATATATACAAAAATATTATTTTTGCTAAACGGACTTTAACAAGTGAGCAATATACAAAATACAAAAGCATTTACGATATTTTAACGGCCGATATGCCAAAGCCAAATTTGATTATTTATCTACATGCAAGCCTCCCTACCCTTTTGTCACGTATTGAGATGCGCGGAAGAGAGATGGAGCAGAAGATGGATCCTCATTATCTTGAGCAACTATCGGATGACTATGAGACTGCTATGGCTAACTGGGCATCTCTTTATCCGAATACACCAATTATCGATATTAACGGAGACAGTCTGGACTTTGTGAAAAATCCAGCTGACCTACAATCTATCTTTACAAAATTAGATCAAGCATTACAAAAAGGAGCGACCTGCTTTGAACCTACACGCTAAATACAACATTCCTGAAAATGCAATTATTACGATTGCTGGAACAGTTGGTGTTGGAAAATCAACGATGACAAAATCCCTGGCGAATGCCCTTGGCTTTCAAACATCGTTTGAAAATGTCGATCATAATCCATATTTAGATAAATTCTATGCCGATTTCGAACGATGGAGCTTTCATCTTCAAATTTATTTTCTTGCTGAGCGTTTCAAAGAACAAAAAAGAATGTTTGAGCAAGGTGGCGGCTTTATCCAAGACCGCTCTATTTATGAAGATACAGGCATTTTTGCAAAAATGCATTCTGATAAAGGGACAATGACTCAAGTTGATTATGAAACGTACACAAGTCTGTTTGATGCGATGGTGATGACTCCATATTTCCCTCACCCAGATATACTAATTTATCTCGAAGGTGGATTAGATGATATTCTGGCACGAATTCAAGAGCGTGGGCGTGAGATGGAACAAAAGACCCCTCTTTCTTATTGGACAGAAATGCACGAACGTTATGAAGAGTGGATAAAGAACTTCACCTCTTGCCCTGTTTTACGTTTAAACATTCAAGAATACGATTTACTAAAAGACGAACATGCTGTTGAATCCATTATTGAAAAGATTAGTGATACGATTCACCCAAAAGTAAGTATCTAAAATAAGGAAGGGGTTGCCTCATCTAATTGAGGCAACCCCTTCCTTTTATTCATTATAGATTTCCGATTCCGTTAAATAACCATCCTTGATTACCGTATCTTGAATATTACTTCTTGTTACAGAAATAGGCTCTAGCAATATGGACGGGACGTCACTCATACCATTATGAATCGTATCGTTTGTTTCGATCTCATTGTTTTTAGCAACTTGGACGGCTAACTCGGCTGCTCGCTTTGCCAATGTTTCGATAGACTTATAAACTGTCATCGTTTGTGTTCCTTCTACAATTCTTTTTACCCCACTTAATTCGGCATCTTGTCCAGATACTGGAATGCCTTGCAAGCCCGCATTTGTTAATGCCGTAATGACACCACCAGCAGTTCCATCATTCGCTGCAATGACCGCATCAACCTCATTGTTCAACTCAATTAATGCCTTTTCCATATTTTCTTGAGCAACACTTGGATTCCATCCTTCTGTAAATTCGTCGAACACTAATCGAATTTCCCCACTGTCGATATAGGGTTGTAGAACACTCATAGCTCCTTGTCGAAATAAATGAGCATTATTGTCACTTTCTGCTCCTCCAACGTAAGCAAAATTCCCTTCATTCACATGCTTGAGAATTTCCTCAGCTTGAAGCTTTCCTACTTGTTCATTATCAAATGATAAATAATAATCTACATTTGCATTTCGAATAAGGCGATCATATGAAATGACTTTTACATTAGCTGCATGAGCAAGTTCCACTATTTTAGCTGAAATTTCTGCATCATGAGGAACAACCACTAACACATCGACCCCTTCCTCAATGAGAAGTTCCGCTTGCTTAATTTGGACATCGTCATTTCCGTTGGCGGCAAGAGTTTTCACTCTTCCTCCTATTTGTTTCACTTCTTCTTCAAATATTTCCTTATCATTGTACCAACGTTCTTCTTTTAATGTATCAATAACAAAACCAACATACACATCATCAGATAGTAGCTGGATTTCCTCAGCGTCATAAGAAGCTTGCTCATCAATATTAGAACAAGCAGCACTAATAGAAACGATTAATAAAATTAGACTCATCATAAGCCGTTGTTTGAACGATATGAACACCTTTACCCCTCCACTTTTTTATAAACGAAACTGTTTTATAATTTCGTTCATTCTCTCAGACATCGTTGCCAATGTTTTTGCGCTCGTTGATATATGATCAATTGTTTTCACCTGTTCGTTCACAGATGCCGAGATTTCCTCAGACCCTGCAGCAGATTCCTCTGATATCGCAGCGATTTGCTCTACGGATGTGCTAATTTCTCTGCTTGTGTCTTCAAAATAAGCGAGTGTATCGGAAATTTCTTTAATCCCTTCAGCCATATCAGAAATCTTTTGCTTTATTTCAAAGAAAGATTGACCAGATACTTCAATCTGTTCACGCCCTTTGTTCACCTCATGAAATCCGTCATTCAATTCTTTCGAAACTTGAGAAGCTTCTGCCGTAATCGAAAATACAATGCTCGTAATGTTCTCAACTGAATTCGTGACCCCTTCAGCTAATTTCCTTACTTCATTCGCTACAACTGCAAACCCTTTCCCCGCTTCCCCAGCTCTTGCTGCTTCAATTGACGCATTTAAGGCAAGCAAATTGGTCTGTTCAGCTATTGATTTGATAACATGTACTAATTCGGTAATAGAATGAGTTTTGGTCTCAAGACTTTGTACTTTTAAAACGGAAGCTCGGACCATTTCATTGATTTTATTCATCTGATCAACAGATGCTTTCATTTGATTATCACCGTTAATAGAAACTTTAAGAACCTCATCTGAAAACGTAACTAATGCTTCTCCACTTCTATTTGCCGTCACTAATCGTTCATTAAAACGACTCGTGTTTTCAGAGATTATAGAAACTTCATTCGCTTGATTCGTAGACCCTGATGCTAATTCTTCAATTGTTACTGCCACTTGCTCACTTCCGTGTTTCACATCAAAAGATGCTTCTGCTACTTTAGTAGATTGTTGATCAACCTCTGATGCCAAACTTGAAACTTCAATAATCATTTCTCTTAGTTTTTCACCCATATGATTAATAGACGAAGAGAGTTTTCCTATTTCATCATTTCCACTCGTTTTTAATTTTGTAAAATTCAGATTTCCTGCAGCGATCTCGTTGCTTGTTTCAACAACTTTATTTAAATCATTTTTTATTTTCCTGCCAATAAAACCGATAAGTAAAAACGCAATCACAATGGATAAGATGCCAGTCGTAATAAGAATAGAAGTTATAGTATGAATGCTCTCTTGGACTCTAAGAATCGAGCCGGTATTAGAATCGACAGCTTGGTCTTTTAATTGATTGGCTAATCCAATTGTATTTTCTTTCAATTGACTTGCATTTTCTTGTAGTGCTAAAAACTCAGTTGTATTAATTTGCTGAACATTAGGTACAATCACACTGAAAAAATATTCATCCAATTGATCGTTGTTTTCAATGATTTCTGCGAAGATTCTTATTTGCTCCTGATCGGTTAGGTGTTGCCGAAGATTCTTTGCTGTGATAATAAATTGCTTACTATCATCTAAATAGTCACTTAATCTGTCATCATTTGAATCAACAATATACTCGGGAATTTGTAAGTATTTTTCATGATAAAGGGAGATAAGTTCAGAGGAATGAATTGCAATTTCATTTGTAACCATCGTCTCTTCCATCGTATTACTGGTTTCTTCTAGAAACCAATATGTAACAAATATGGTTACTAAAAAAGTAATGGCCACTACAGTAAATATTGTCGCATACTTTCTTCCTATGTTCATGTTATTCCATTTGAATTGCTCAAGCAAAGAGTACCCCTCCATTTGTAAGATTTTCTTCCTTAGTATAGCTTAGGAACATTTCGGTGTCACTGAGAATTTGTGGCTATTTGTCGATTTATATCGAAAGAAAGACCGAGCAACATTAGCTGCTCGGTCATCGTTTATCTTCTTCTTTTGTCTTCCTGGAAATAATACATACGTGGTACATGCGGAAAGCGTAGGTACTCTTGTAACAATGACCCTCCAACAAATGCGATCATCTGCCAATCAATGACCTTTAGCATAAGCACATCCCCCCATAACGAATGGTATGCTAGATCAATGATGTCCTATGCCTTATCAATTGTATTATAGCTTGTAAAAGTAATCACCAGCTTTAATGAATCCTCGCTGATGATCAACGTCATCTAAACTGTCATCCGAATTATATTCTATTTCTTCGTGCGAAAGCTCCACTAAGTCTTGAGCCTCCTCTACTTTCCCTCTTTTAAAACAACGAATCATCTCAATTAAATCATCGCGAGCAATGATACTTACTTTTGTTGCAGCAGCTAGTTTCATACACGGTTCAGAAAGCTTCTTTGCCGTAGTAATGATAACGGCTTTATCTGCTTGGTAATAGGCTTGTGCTGCGAATATTTCTTGTACTGCATCTAATCCTACTTTCTCTGTGATTCTCTTAGCTTGTACGACGGTTTCTCTTCTAGATCGATCACGAAAAAGCAAATCAGCTCCAAAATCTCTACTTTTCTTTGTCAAAAACGTTTCTTCATAACCCAAGGCTACAAACAATACATACAAATAATCCTCAAACTCATGGCCTGACATTTGGTCAATATCAGTAATCGATATTTTGCTTACATCAAATCGTTTTCGTTTGCGAATATGTATAATGATACCGACCGCAATCGTCATCACCACTACTAAACCAAAGAGAACAATCCCCATAGAGCCAACCCACTCTGGCAAAAGGTCTGTCATTTTCACGTTCCTCCTTTGCCTTTATCTTACGAGTTTCCACCGAAAAATGCAAACACCTGTTTGTTTTCGGGGATCAGACCCTCCTTTAGTATACTAAAGGAGGGTCTGACCCCTTTACACCACATTTGTACATAAAACATCATAAATTGGGAAGGATAGTAAAAAAATGCGTAAAGGACGTGACAACATGCCAGCGCTTAAACGCAAACAGCGAAATCCTCTTATTCCTATTTACCTTTTTTTAACCACTTATGTCCTAGTTCAATTATATAATTACAGCTTTACCTTATTTGGTTTTGTCCTAGCTGCACTATTATCATCGATAGGCTTGGTTAAGTTATTGAAAACCTCTAAATGGGTATCTCAGCATCTATCGACTGAGCTATTAAATATTGATGAATTACCTGAACGGGAGTTTCAACAAATGTTAGTTCCACTCTTTCAAAAACAAGGGTACTCTGTAAGCAAAACAAAAGGAAATCGAAAGTTGCAACCTGACTTAATCCTTCGTAAAAAAGGATTAAAAGCCATCGTCGTGGCTAAGCGCCAACAAAATCAAGTAGGATCTTCCTTTGTTCATGACGTGATTGCACTTAATCCTCTCTACCAAGCAAAGCGAACCATCATCGTGACCAATAGTCATTATACAAAAGCAGCTAAACGTGTGGCACGAGCAAATAAGGTCATCTTAATCGATCGAGATTTACTTGATGCGATGCTCGATTCTTACTTGGAACAAAAAAGAACACACCGCATCATCCAGCGTGTTCGGACGTTATTAGTGAAGCAAGAAGTGAAAGGTGACCCACAACAATAAGCCGTATTTAAAATCAACAAAAAGTCGCTAGAATGAACTCTAGCGACTTTTTACTCATCTATTACATCCATCCAAGATTCTATATGATGAACGGAAACCCCATTAAATTGACTATATTGTTTATAATGTTGATTTACCTTCTTAATAAAATCATTCATATCCGCCTCATCTTTCTCAGCAAACGAAATGTATTTCTCTTCTCCCTTTAACGTCTCTGTTTCTATTGTTAAGACGATATTTGCTTCATTAGAAAAAAGTGTATGAAAGTTTGGCTCAACTAAAGCATGGAAACCATTCTCTCCATACAAGTCCGTTCTATAAGACATAATGACATACGTATCTACAAAAGTAGAAATCGTCTCTAAAAATGGTTGCCCGCCTATTTTTAATTCATGAAACCAGAAAGGAATCGCAACTTCAAATGGCAGGTTATTTTCCTGAGTATAATTGTACGCTTCCTCAACTATCACCTGATATCCTTCCAGTAACGAAGTCTTTTCATCATTCCATTCCTCTAATAAATATGGTTCAACATCTAACAGTAGCCCCTTAAATCGACTTTGTTCATTCGATAGTTGTTGATAAGAATCTAACCAAGCTAGCTTTTCTATTAACTCATTTGAACTATACACCCAGTCTTTTGCACCATCCATAGCGTATATGTCAATCCCATTTACACTAGCTTCTTGTATAAATAATTGATATTTTTTAACCTCTATACTAGGATCTATTTGAACGTATAATTTAGAAACTCCTTTTTCCATCATAAATTCACGATAACGTTCTGCCTCTTCTATTAGAGTAGATGTATTCCACATCCAGGTTGATTCAATCGTTGGCTTTTTATTGTGAGTACTCATCAATAGAACCAAACCTCCCACAAAGATAAGCAGAGCTATAAGAATCAGTTGTTTCATTCATGCCTCCTCGATCGTGAGTGCCACTAAAACGATACCTAGCTCTAATTCCAAACAAATAGAATTAGAGCTAGGTACCGTTCAATCTATTAACCTACGTGATCCTGATCGTCAACATCAACGAGATATTGCTTTGTTACATTAATATCTGAATGCCCCGAAAGCTGAGCAACAATTGATAAATCGACACCTTTTCGAACCAAATCATAGCAAAAAGTATGACGTAACTTATGCGGATATACTCCGTACTCTTCTTTTAACATATGTTGAACTGTGCGAGCCGCTATTCGTTTTTGATAATTTGATACAAATAATGCCTCTTGTTCATCATACCTAGAAGAAAGATAATCATGAAGTGTATGAACGAGCTCTTTAGATAAAGGTATGATTCGTTCATTTTTTGATTCTGCATGTTTAACAATGACTTGTCCAGTTTGGCTTTTGTGATTTAGTTTGACATCTTCCCTATTTAATGTACATAGTTCCGAAACACGAACACCTGTATATAACAATACGTATAAAATTGCCTTATTCCGCTTATTTGAATCAGTTTTCGCTTTCTTCAAAATCGCAGTTACTTCTTCTTCACTCAAGTACTCTGGAGCAACATAGTCAATTTTTGTTTTTGACCTTTTTATCTGTGCAGTCAGTTCAGGTACGTTACGTGATTTCGCAAAAGTATTGATTGTATTGTAAATCTTATTGATCGTTGAGACACTTCTATTTTCAGATTCTAAATAACCGATATACCTTTGTACATCTTCTTGCGTAAGTGCAGTTAAATCAATTCCTTGTGTTTCTAACCAAGTAGAAAATGTATGAATCACACCACAATACGTTTTAATGGTATTTTCTGACCTTCCTTTTTCAGAGAGATAGACAGCAAAAGAATCGATCACGTCTTTTGTAATTCCAGCGCATTTCTTATCCAAAATGAATTCCCCCTAACTATCACAACTATAAAGTGAATTCAGAAATTTGTCAAGTTCTGCGCAAAGAATTGGCGTAATTTACTAAAAACTGTGAAGATTCTCCTTTTTATTTGATCTCCTGCTTAAGAACATGCACATCATTTTTTCCTATGATATAGTTAATATGGAGTAATTATCTAAGGAGGAGTTTGTTCATGGTTAAGAAAGTTTCAGCCTATGTTGGTACATACACAAACGGAGAGAGTAAAGGCATTTACAAGTTTACATTAGACATCCATTCAGGAAAGATGAAAAATGTTGAAGTCGCAGTTGAAGTGGACAACCCGACCTACCTTACGATCACAAGTGATCAACAGTACTTATATTCAGTTATGAAAAAAGACAGTGAAGGTGGTGTCGGCGCTTATGCTATTAATCCTGATGGACAGCTAGCCTTACTTAATTATAAAGTAGCCGATGGCAGCCCCCCATGTCATGTAAGTGTAAATGCTAATAATGACTATCTTTTCTCAGCTAACTATCATCTAGGGACAGGTATTGCCTATCAATTATCTAATAATGGAGAAATCTCTACCATTACGTCAACTGTTGAACATACAGGCAATGGACCTCATGAAAGACAAGAAAAGCCTCACGCTCATTACGCAGGTTTAACTCCTGACGAAAAGTTCTTATGTGTGGTTGATTTAGGAACAGATGAGATGGGTGTTTACGCTGTAAACAATGGAAATTTAAGCAAGCATCATGTACAAACATTCAAACCAGGAACGGGTCCTAGACATATCCAATTCCACCCTAACGAAACATTTGCTTATGTAAACGGAGAACTCAGTTCAGAAATCATTGCTTTACACTACGATTCAGCAACTGGTACATTTAACGAAGTACAATCGATTTCTTCCTTACCATCGCAATTTGATGGAGAAAGCATTGGCGGAGCCATTAAGATTTCTGCTGATGGCAACTATTTGTACGCTTCCAATCGTGGACATGATAGCATTGCCGTTTTTAAAATTAACTCTGAATCAGGTACGCTTTCATTAATTGAACATGTTTCAACTAAAGGTTCGTTCCCACGAGATTTTACTATTGATCCTACAGGAACGTATCTACTAGTAGCGAACCAAAATACAAGTAACATCGTACAATACTCTATTGATGCAGCAGCTGGTACATTGCAACCTACAGGGATGGAGATTTCTGTACCAAATCCAGTTTGTGTCGTGTTTTTACCATAGTATAAAAAGGCTACTGAAGGAGGAGAATTACCTCTGCAGTAGCCTTTTTATTACATACTTTGTTTTATTTTTTCTTTCGTATCTGTTTTGCTAATGACATCGTTATATTGTTAACCATATTTAACTTCTTGAAAGGAACAATGCTAGCATAAACATAAAGAACATGTACCCACGGTAAAGAGAATAGAAAAAACAGTAATAATACTCAACGTGATTACAGCCATTTTACGGGGAGATTATCATGAAGTTTCTGCTAGAAAACTCCTTGCTGTTTTATAAAAAGAAACAGCTCGGGCTCACAGGGGACATGGTTTTGTTTCAGAGAAGTTTACTCATGATGTAACCATCCGCTTATTCGAAGAAGATGCTGGTTCTGCTTTAATAATATTACGCACACCCCTAACCTCCTGCTTTTTGTGCGGAGCGTGCGCCTGGCAACGTCCTGGCTCGCAATTTCTCTTCTACGGGGACGCTTATCACGAAGCTTCTCTTAGAAGAGTCTCATGCTGTTTTACGAAGAGAAACAGCTCGTCTCACAGGGGGGCATGATGTTGTTTCAAAGTAGCTTACTCACGATGTAACCATCGGCCTACTCGGAGAAGACTCTGTTCCTCCGGAACAGTGCTCTTCAGCGCCTGAGCATTTAGTTTATGCGCAAAAAAAAAGACAATCCATTGGATTGTCTTTTTTCTGCCTGGCAACGTCCTACTCTCACAGGGGGAAGCCCCCAACTACCATCGGCGCTGAAGAGCTTAACGACCGTGTTCGGCATGGGAACGGGTGTGACCTCTTCGCTATCGCCACCAGACTATAGAATTGAAAGAATAGTTCTCTCAAAACTAGATAATGCGTGATAGAAACCATTGTCATACTTCACGAAGTATGACTTCAAGAATATTGGATAAGTCCTCGACCGATTAGTATCTGTCAGCTCCACGTGTCACCACGCTTCCACACCAGACCTATCAACCTCATCATCTCTAAGGGGTCTTACTGGATTAACTCCATGGGAAATCTCATCTTGAGGGGGGCTTCATGCTTAGATGCTTTCAGCACTTATCCCGTCCACA
>NZ_JAOANA010000039.1:0-16823 GCF_032335535.1 Alkalihalobacillus sp. MEB130 | reverse complement strand
TCTATAGATGTCGTTAAGTTCAACTGTACATGCATCTTCTCCACCTCAGACTTAAGTATGCATGTACACCAGCAAACTGTACATTCTTATGTAATCATATCTGTACATTATTAAATTAGCATTTATAAGGATGTAACTATGAGTTTTGAAATAGTATGTAAGGAAATCTGTCGTCATGAAAAAAGGGATATAATGGTTGGTTCAAGACTTTGATCCTTATAGGTAATCTAACTTGTAATAAACAAATAAAACACGAGAAGCAAACATCACTCATGTATCTAAAACGAATGAGAAGACGCACCTAAAGTCACGAAAGTAAATTACTTTCACCTTAAATGAATTATTTAGACAAAATTCAACAAAAACTGAAACGAACTAAATACGTGTGAGTACGAGGTTATAAACTAGCGTATACGTAAAAAGCGAAAAAGTAACGGGTTAAAAACGAAACGTAGCGAACTCATTTGAATGATAAATGAAAACGATACACATTATAGAGCTTGATTCGAAAACGGTAAAAGTTAGTGAGATTATCATACAGGAAACCTTTTTCAACCGGCTAAATAACAATTGCAAGAAAATTGTAAATACTTGTATACTGAGCCTTGAGGTGGTGAAAACAATGAACAATGATGTAACTAGTACGTTAAATGGACACAGCTACACACAATTTGCGAAAGACATTTTGGTTACTCAAATCCCCTTCTTTTACTTGGACACACTTTTTGAAATTGATGATCTTGTTCAGAGGAAGCTGGACGTGCGCAAGCGCAATGAGATTAGTGAATTTATTCTTGACACGATGCAAGATGGTACGTTTTATTTTTCACCGTTTATCTTTTCGGCTAGGGGAGCGATTGAAGCAAAAGGTGATAAATGGACGATTACTCCAGGAAACAAACTTTATATTATTGATGGTCAACATCGTGCTTCCGGACTAAGGCTGGCGATTCAAAAAATGGAAATGCACAAAGTTCAGTTAGAGACATACTCAAAAAATGATGTCGAAATTAAAAAAGTAGATAACATCATTCATCATTTACGAAACTATCAAATATCCATACAAATCTACTTAGATATTGACCAAACCGCAGAACGGCAGTTATTCACGGATCTCAATATGGAACGTAAGGATGTCCATTCAGGTATTGTGATTAAATATGATAAACGTGACGCCTATTCTGCACTCGTTAAGCAAATTAGTTCGCAGCTGAAAGTGAAATATGAAATTGAAGAAACCTCATCTAGACTCACAAATCAAAACAGCGCCCTCACAAGTTTAGCTACAATGAGAAAGTGTCTGATTGCCCTTTACGAAGGGAATGTACGTTATAAAGAAGGACAACCCTACTACAGAAACATTAATCCCCTAGAAGTAGAAGCGACCTCTTTACTGTTTTTTACCATTTGGACCGAAATGTTTCCACGAGAAATGAATAATCGGAATAAATTTGTATGTGGAATGACAAGTGTACAAGTATCACTTGCTCTCACTGTTTTCTATTTAACAAAACAACAACACTTGACTCATAAAGAAGCCATTCACTCACTCACAATCCTCAAATCTCACTGTTCATGGAAGCACGCAGATCCTCTTTTTGCCCCTTATTATGACGAACAGAAAAAGAAGTTATCAAGGCTATCGAGTAGTTCAGCGGTGAGTTATTTAACCGAGACGTTTTTAACTATCATTACAGAGGAAAGAGGTGTGATTCGTGCAAATACACAAGCAAATTAAGCAAAACATGATCGTTTTGAATATAAAAGATCTTATTCAACTCGTTGAAACAAAACAACTACAGTATCGGGAACCAAATCAGTACCGAGTAAGGCTATTTAAAAAGTATATTGAAAACAACATAGAAGGGAATATTTACATCCCGCCACTGATCGTAAACAGCAGTACCTCGTCATCGCTGTTGGATGATACCGTTTTAACCGTAATAGATGGGAGTGTACGAGTTAAGGCTTTATGTCAGCTTCGGCAGCTCGTAAAAGAGAAGCTCTCAAGCGAAGAAGTAGAAGAAATTTGGCTAGGAGAGAAAATTAGAGACTTTATTGATAAAGGGTGTGTCTCTGTTCAATGGTTTGAAGGTTTATCAACAGATACTGTTAATCAACTGTACATTGACTTCAATACAAAAGGGAAGAAGGTAGCCTTGTCAAAACTAATTTCCTATGACTCACGAAGCGAGATTAATCGAATAACAAATGATGTTTTAGAACAAAATGAAAACTTGCAAAGAGCTGGAGTTGAAATGGAGAAACGTGCCGTTATTAAACCAGTCAACGAAAACCTTCTATCGTTATCGCAGCTTAGAAAACTAATAGCTGTCTTTATTAAAGAGGATCTTTTAATTAAAATCCCTAAAGGTCAAATCGAGTCAAGCCTGACAAAAGACGAACATGTCCAACTAGTGACACGCTGGTTTGACTTTTTATTTAAACTAGAAGATCCGCATACAATCGGGATGTACAACAAAACCATTCTTTCATCATTCCCTCTCTTACATGCGCTTGCTTATTTTGCCATCAAAGACACATCACACATGACATTTTCTGAAAAAATGAAGGAACTCGAAACAAGGATGATGGCTTTATCCATGATTGATTTTTCAACAACAAACCCAATCTGGAGCACGTTTAACAGCCGAAAAAGTGTCAAAGATGACTTCACAATCCTCGAAAACTCACAGAAAAACATTCTAAACCTAGCAACATGGCTCGAAACTCAATCTCGAAAGGGGGTGAATTTCATGTAAATACATACGAAAAACCCCTTAGGTCGCCGTCGCAAAGCTTCCCTAAGGGATCAGAGAGATGGAGTATGCTCCACTCATGTTGAGTATACTCCTTTTGGTAACAAATGAAAACATTATAACAAAAGGAGAGTGTATAAGATTTGAAGAAACTAAGTGAATACCTTATTACAAGAGAGACAATGCTGATTTCTCCTATACATGACGAATACGGAAATTTGCATTCGATGGTAACGGAAGAATTAACGAGTTATATAGTTGAGAAAAGCCCAAGAATGATTTTAAAAGATTCTTGTTGCTACAATGGTTCAACATTTGCTGGAAGAAAGGATTCAACCATCGCAGTAACAGGGTATCAATCAAAGATTCCTATTTGCATTAGTGAAATTCAACGAATCTTTTTCTTTCCATTAGAGTCACCAAAAAATGAGATGTGTCATTGGGTCTCTCATTATCATGTCGACCGAGTAGAAGCAGGAGGACCAGAGCAATCGCTTATTATCTTCTGTAACAAAATTGGTATTCATGTCCCTTACTCAAAAGGAATTGTTTTTGGGAATTTATCGAGAACCGCACAGTTTCGATCATTAATGTTGAGACGGTGGGGTGAGGAGTAGGAAGTGAGGGAATGAAGTAATTGTTAGAGTGAGGTTTAAGTGCCTGTACTACCCGAATTATCGCGAAACCATATCAACATAATTCAGGTGGGGACAGGCACTTTTTCGTAAAGATAAAATTGTGATTGAGAATTCTAAAAAAACCTTATGATAAAATAAAGTAACCAAGTATTTGGAGGTGGCATTATGAAGTGGGAAGAGGTTCAAAAGATTTATCCGGATCAATATGTATTACTAAACATTTTAGAGTCACATATTGATGGGGATAAAAAGTATGTTGATGAAGTATCTTTAATTAGACCTATACCTGACGCGCAAGAAGCCACAAATGAATTACTCCGAGCAATGCCAGGAACACTTGTGTACCATACGAAAAACGAGGAAATTGTAATTGAGATTAGACGGCGAGCAGCCATATTCTTAAACAAGGAGAATTCATTATCGATCTCAAAAGGCTAGAATTATATAAATAAGATTTATTAGGCTTAGGACTTTATAGTTGCTAGGATTTTTTTACTTTGTAGAGTAATAGTTGTAAAGAGCGCAATATAGTTGCAGTCTTAAGTAAGAAGTGAGGATCATGTAACCCGAGTCCTGCAGATACTTTATATAGTTAGGGGATGGTGGTAGAGGATTTGGATGCAAGGGAACGGTTCTCTTACTTCTTTTACAAGAAAATGGAGCGTAAGAACCGTCCCGCTGTTTCCAAACTAAGTCAGCGCCGCAATCACCAGAACTTTGCGTGACTTTTGCGGAATAACCGCATTTCAAACAGTGGGGCTAGATACTCACAACTACGAAGGTAGAGCAAAGTATGTTCTTGAACAATTTAAATATGAACTGATTGATGTGAACCAATTAACTTAAATCACTCCTTTTTATTTAGTCAGTATTATCATAGCATTGAGAGCGTTTTTCCAATTGTTTGGGGTTATTTTTAACTTAGCATACTTAAAGCCCAATTCCTTTGTAGTCTATTTGCGATTTTAAATGGTGAATAAAGACTTTGGCTGCTGGAGAAACTGGAGCACCTTTTAATTTTGTCCAGCCGAAATAAAGATCTTCTTTATCTTCAAAGTCAATAATATTTAAAGTAATTATTTCCCCATTTATAATATGTGGATCAAACTTTATCATATGATCCGTGCCAATGCCAATTCCCATTCCTTCAGTAATGGCTTTTTTTATAAGATCATTACTGTCAGAAGTAAAAAGGATATTCAGTTTATTATACTTATTAGCTAATTTATCAACAATACGAGAAATATAGGTACTTTTAAATAAAACAAGTGGGTTCTGAACAATTTCATCTGTTGTTAAGGTATCTTTAACACTTAACGGATGTTTCTTTCCAACGAAGACAGTAACTCTACCATAAACAAGTTTTTCGAAATCAAAATGTCCATCTGAATTAAGTAGTTCATTATTTATGTTGAGAAGACCTATGTCTGTCTTCTTTTGTTTTAAATCTTCTAAAATATTGTATGAACCCTTTTCTAGAATTTCAATATTTACGTAAGGTTGCTCTTTTTTAAAAGCGGCTAGTGTTTCGAAAATGACTAACATCATATTAGGAGTAACAGATACCCTTAAATTTCCGGTTAGTTGTTTCTTGTGAATTTTGGTATCTTGTTCTAATTCATTGATTTTTAATAATATTTCATAGGCTTTTTTTATTACCCTTCTCCCTTCTTTTGTAGGATGGGTTCCAAGTCGTGATCGTTTAAATATTTTGACTCCAAATTCTAATTCAAACCGTGAAATGGACTGACTGATAGCCGATTGAGAAACATGCAAATTTTGTGAGGCAATAGAGACAGAGTTTGTTTTAGCAACTTCAACAATGTATTCAAGCTGTTCAATGTTCATATGTTCCTCCTGTTTAAATCACGTAAATGTTAAAGTGGAAAATGAATTTATTTAAATTATACATAAGTGAAAGTGAATTAAATATTAAAAATGATAATTTTACTTTATAGTAAGAGATACTATATCATGAATTGTAACAATATTGAAATATTTCAACCTTTTTAACAGCATTGTCACAATGGAAATAGAGAGGAGTATTTGATGAAAAAAATTATTAATAATCAAGAACAAGTAGTCGAAGAGATGTTAGATGGATTTATGGCAGCTTATGGAGATGAATATAGAAAAATAGATGGCGTAAATGGAGTCGTACGAAAGAACAAAAAAGAAAAAGTAGGGATTGTTATTGGTGGAGGCAGTGGTCATGAGCCCCTTTTTCTTGGTTACGTTGGAGAAGGGTTGGCTGATGGAGTTGCAGTAGGAAATGTTTTTGCAGCGCCCACACCAAATAATGTACATGAAGTGACAAAAGCAGTTGACTCAGGAAAAGGCGTTTTACACATTATTATCAACTATGCAGGAGATGTGATGAACTTCGAAATGGGTGCGGAACTAGCAGAGATGGAAGGGCTTACAGTTAAAACGGTAAGTGTTTGTGATGATGTAGTTTCTGCACCAATTGAACGTTCAGAAGAGCGCAGAGGGATTGCAGGTGCATTATATGTTTACAAGATAGCCGGAGCTGCAGCTGAGCAAGGGTTGTCATTAGAGGAAGTTGCTAGAATTGCTCAAAAAGCAAGTGATTCAATACGAACAGTTGGTATCGCTTTAACACCAGGTACCATTCCGAATACGGGACTTCCAACTTTCGAGCTTGCAGACGATGAAATGGAATTCGGAATGGGAATTCATGGTGAACCAGGTGTCCACAGAACAAAGTTATTAAAAGCTGATGAATTAACAGACAAAATGCTTACTTACATTTTTAATGAAATGCCTTTAGAGAATAATGAGGAAGTTTGTGTTCTAGTTAATGGGTTAGGTTCTACTACACCGATGGAACTAATGATTGTTAATCGAAGAATCGCTCAAATATTAGAGGAACGTAACATTCGTGTATACAATACAGATATTGGTAATTTTTGTACCACGCAGGAAATGGGCGGGATGTCGATTTCATTATTAAAACTAGATGATGAATTAAAGAAGTACTTTGATGTACCCGCGTATTCCCCATTTTATATGAGAAAAGGGAAATAGGAGTGGTCTTATGGCAAATTCGTTAACCGTAGAACAAACATGTCTGATGTTTAATTATATAAGTAAAAAAATCATAGAAAATAAACCATTGTTAACAGAGGTGGATGGCGCGATAGGTGATGGTGATCATGGTATTGGAATGTCTGTTGGGTTCACAGCTGCTTCCAAAAGGTTAAATGAGACAGAATTGTCTTCCATCAACGATATATTTAAAACAACTGGTATGGCAATGATTAATTCAATGGGAGGAGCATCAGGCGTAATATTTGGAACCATGTTTCTAGGAGGTGTAAAAAAAGCACCTTTGATAGAACAGTTAAATTTGGAGTCGTTAACAAGAATTTGTGAAAGCGCTTTAAAAGAAGTGAAATTGCGTGGTAAAGCAGAAATAGGGGACAAAACGATGGTTGATGCACTAGAACCTGCAGTTGAAGCATTAAAAGAAAGTGTAAGTCAGTCATTATGTCTAATAGATGGATTAAAGTCTGCGGAGAAAAGTGCCAAAGAAGGGGTAGAGAAAACAAAAGAGCAATATCCAAAGTTTGGGAGAGCTAAAACACTTGGAGAACGAGCAATAGGACATCAAGATGCAGGTGCAACGTCTGTATGGATCATTTTTCGTTCAATGAGGGAATGGGTTGAAAAAAACAAAAATTAAAACTTCGGAAGGGGCAAAACGAATGGGAGAAGAGCCTAGATTAATTGATACAGATGTGCATAATTCTTTAAATGATCCGAAAGAGTTACTACCTTTTTTACCAAAAGTATGGCATCAACAATATATTGAAAGTGGTTTTGAAATTGGTGGGAAACCATTTAGCTCAGTAGGACTCGTAAGAAAAGATGCTATTCCTCCAAATGGCGGCAGACCAGCAAGTGATCCTGAATTCCTTATAAAGCATCATATTGACCCTTACAATATTGACTACGCTATTCTAACGGGGACTCCGTATATGAATGCTATTTCACTCATGTACGATCCTGATTATGGTAATGCGTTAGCTATAGCTATAAATGATTGGATGGTAGAAAAATGGCTTAAAGTTGATCCAAGATATAAAGGTTCGATACATGTGAATTTCTCAGATCCTGTAGCAGCTGTGAAAGAAATTGATCGAATGGCATCTCATCCTAATATGGTTCAAGTCATTATGTGTAGTGCTGCACGACTTCCTTTCGGGCAAAGGTATTATCATTCTATCTATGAAGCCGCAGAACGAAATGGATTACCTGTTGCTGTCCATCCAGGAGCGGAAGGATTAGGCCCAACACATGCACCTACTCCAGCAGGATACCCAACTAGATTTATGGAATGGGAGAACATATTACCTTTAAACTTTATGGGACATATTAATAGTTTAGTTTGTGAAGGAGTGTTTGAAAAGTTTCCAAATTTAAAGTTTGTTGCAATTGAAGGAGGAATATCTTGGCTGCCACATTTAATGTGGAGAATGGATAAAAACTATAAAGCGCTACGAGACACAGTACCTTGGTTGAAAAAGCTGCCATCACAATATATAAAAGAGCATGTTTACTTAACAACTCAGCCAATAGAAGAACCTTCTGATCCCAAGCATCTTGTCCAAATATTTGAGATGACTGGGGCTGAAGACATCGTTATGTTTTCGTCGGATTATGCTCATTGGGATAATGATAATCCAAAGATGGCCCTTGCACCATTTCCAAGAAAAATGAAAGAAAAAATAGCCGCTAAAAATGCAATGCAGCTTTATAGGTTGTATGAAAAAGTCCCTGAAGGAGGGGGAGTACTATGAAAAAATATGAAGTTGCGAACATAAAGGAGATTCATAATAAAAAACCTAAAATTGTAGAAGTAAAAGGGATTGAAATAGGAATTTATTTAGTTGATGGAGAATACTATGCGTGGCGCAATTATTGTCCTCATGCAGCGGCACCTGTTTGTCAAGGTGTAGTCTGTGGTACACGCTTACCATCAATGGTCTACAATTACGAATATGGAAGAGATCAGGAAATATTACGTTGTCCGTGGCATGGATGGGAGTTTGACTTGAAGACGGGCCAACATCTTGTCGATCCAAATGTTCGCCTTCGAAACTTTCCAATAGAACAAGATGGGGAAAAGTTATATGTTTTTCTCAATCGATAGTTTTGTAAGTAGCTTTTTTATATGTAAGGGGTGAGAAGATGGGTGTAGAACCGCGATTAATTGATACAGATGTCCATAACTCCATGGCTGATCCAAAAGAGCTTCTTCCTTTTCTCCCTAAAGTATGGCACCAACAGTGGTTAGAAGGTGGTGTTGGCACTGAAGGAGCTAAAACATTTACATCTATTGGCTTATATCGGAAGGATGCAGATCCTGCTGAAGGTGTGAAGCCGGCAAGTGACCCACACTTTTTACTAGAACACCACATTAAAAACAATCAAATTGATTACGCAATTTTGACAGGAACTCCTGTGATGAATGCGATCTCTCTTGTTTATGACCCTGATTATGGTTCAGTCCTAGCAAGAGCTCTTAATGATTGGACGGTAGAACATTGGTTGAAAGTTAGTCCGCATTACAAAGGATCGATTCATGTAAACGTTTCAGATCCTGAGGCTGCTGTAAAAGAAATTAACCGAATGGCGAGTCATCCGGACATGGTACAAATTATTATGTCTAGTGCTTCTAGACTACCACTCGGACAGCGTTTTTATCATCCAATTTATGAAGCGGCTGAGCGCAATGGGTTGCCTGTAGCTATTCATCCTGGAAATGAAGGGTTAGGACCGACTCCACCTCCGACACCTGCAGGATATCCGACAAGGTTTATGGAGTGGGAAAATATCCTGCCACTAAATTTCATGGGTCAAGTTAATAGTTTGGTATGTGAAGGAGTGTTTGAAAAGTTCCCACATCTAAAATTTGTTGCAGTTGAAGGAGGGATTTCTTGGTTGCCACATTTAATGTGGAGAATGGACAAAAATTATAAAGCGTTGCGAGACACTGTACCTTGGTTAAAGCGACTCCCCTCAGAATATATAAAAGATCACATATATTTAACGACGCAACCTATTGAAGAACCAGCAGATCCACAACATCTCGTACAAATATTTCAAATGTGTGGCGCTGAGAATATGGTTATGTTTTCATCAGATTATCCTCATTATGACAACGATAATCCGAAGTTGACGTTGGCTGCATTTCCAAAAGAAATGAAGGAAAAAATCTTTGCTAAGAATGCTGTAAAGCTATACGGATTGGATAAAAAAGTAAAGGATGTAGAAAGAGTATAAAAGGATTCAATTAGTTGTAAGCGTTACCAAAAAAGACTTGGAGGGGAATTATGGGACAGATTACAAAAAGCAAGAGTAAAGTGTTTTTTATTAGTTTATTAGTGTTTATTTTTGGTTTTTTAGCTGCCTGTTCATCGTCAGAAAGTGGATCAACAAACTCAGGAGGACAAGATAGTACAAGTACAGAAACGAATAATTCAGATGAAACATTTCGCTTTTCCTATACTTCGGCATTTCCTCCGGCATCGTGGGATTATGAAGCTGCTCACTACATGGTTGAAGAATTTGTTGAAGAGGTTGAAGCAAGATCAGAAGGAAGAATCACTTTTGAAAAGTCTTATAGTAATTCGCTAGTTCCTCAAAATGAATTGTTAGATGCATTAGCAGCAGGTACAGTTGATTTTGCCTTAGCATCACCGGGGTTCTTTGGAGATGTAGTATCCTCGGCAACATTTTCTACACTTCCATTTTGGTCACCTAACGATGAGTTTGGATACAGAATACTAAAAGATTCAGAGATAGGAGATATACTAGATCAGGAAATTGAAGACTATGGGGCTAAAATTCTCATGTATGGACCAACTGGAGAATATGGATTTATTAGTAACGAACCAATTCGAAAATATGAAGATTTTAACGGGTTACTCATAAGAGCTGGCGGAAATTTATGGAATGCTTGGTATGATGAAATGGGAGCTGCACCCGCAAATGTTAGTGTTGTAGAAAGTTATGAAGCATTGCAAAGAGGAACAATTAATGCTACCGGAACACCTTACCATAATATTGAAACGTTCAACTATCATGAAGTAGCAGGTTATATGATTAAACCACCCGTTTATAGCTCTATCTTTATGATTACCTTAGCAAGCCAACAAGCTTGGAACAAACTTCCTGAAGATCTACAAGACTTGCTACTAGAAGTAAGTTTAGAAATGGAACATAAATCAATCGATGGTGCAAAAGTCTTTAATGAAAATAACGATTCAATGGCAGAAGGGTTCGGAGTTGAAGTCATTACGTTACCAGAAGAAGAAGTTGAAAAATGGGAAGAGAGTGGGCAAGCAGCTTGGGAAAGGTTTGCTAACTTAAGTGAAAACAATAAACGTATTATCGAACTTTTACGTGATGAGCTAGAAGCACTAGAATAACTGGATTCATAAGGATTAATACAAAAGGGAGGAGGCAGTGAGCACTCCCTTTTCTATATTATTATTTGAGTATCTATATATTGAATTCTATAATTATTGTTTCTCTTAGCAATATAACATTATCGTTTGCTAGGGAGGAGGATTTATGTTGAAGAAAGTGGTCAAAACGATTACTAAAATTAATCAATCTATGCTGATTGTAGGGGGAGTAGTGCTTGCTTTATTGAGTTTAGTAGTTTTTTATGACGTTATTGCGCGCTATTTTTTTAACTCTCCAACAAGATTTGGATTTGACCTTTCAACATGGTTAACGGGTATTGCTGCTTTCCTTACGGGTGGGTACGTATTACTGCATAATGATCATATCCGAGTAGATGTATTTTATGAGAGGTTTTCAGATAGAATCAAAAGTTTAGTAGAAGTTATAACTGGAATTTTCATTTTGTTAATTGTTATTGCACTTGTTTGGTACGGTGGTGCTCGGGTTATACAATTGTATGAATCAGGTTCGGTTGCAAGTACAGGGTTAAACATTTCGTTGTGGATTAAATGGTCAATACTTCCAATAGGAGGTTTGCTACTTGGTCTTCAAGCTACCATAAATTTAATTAGGAGCATATATAATGTTTGTACTGGTAAACGTTTATGGGAGGAGGAGGACTAAGTGGCTAGTGGATTATTAGCATTACTTATTTTTGGATCTCTATTACTGTTTCTCTTGTTAGGTGTACCAGTTGCTTTTGCAATGGGCGGAATTTCTTTAATTATAGGTTTTTTCTTTTGGAGTGGAGAAGCAAGTATTGTTGGCTTTGTTCTAGGTTCTTATGGAAGAGTACTTGAGTTTACATTAACAGCTTTGCCTATGTATATCTTAATGGCTGGCATTTTACGATATAGCGATTTGGCAGATGACTTATATGAAGCTATCTATCGATGGTTTGGTGGAATTAAAGGTGGGTTAGCAGCTGGAACAACTTTGATTGGTGCATTATTTGGAGCGATGGTTGGTATTGCAACAGTAGCGACCGCGACATTAGGTGTGACAGCACGTCCTTCAATGTTGAAGAGAGGTTATGATAGTAGACTTGTATCAGGTGTCATTTTAGCAGGTGGTGCTCTTGGTATTTTAATTCCACCAAGCATTCTTATGATTATTTATGCCATGGAAGCTAGTGTATCCGCAGGACGTCTCTTTTTTGCCGGCTTAATACCGGGACTACTAGCAGCTATTATTTTTATGGGATATGCAATAATTATAAGCTATATCAAACCAGAAATGGGACCAGCTTTGCCAAAAGAGTCAAGGTTCAGTTGGAAGGAAAAGTTTCAATCTTTAAAAGGTGTTATTCTTCCTCTTCTTGTAATAATCATGGTGTTGGCTTCTATTTTTACGGGACTTGCAACACCTACTGAAGCTGCAGCTGTTGGTGTAATTGGTTCTTTCATTTGTGCAGGAATTAAACGGAAGTTAACCTGGTCAAATATAAAGAAAATGGTTGTAATGTCAGTAAAATTAAATGGAATGGTCTTTTGGTTGCTTATTGGTGCAGTAGCATATGCTAGAATTGTTTCAGCAACGGGGGTAGGAACATGGGTTGCTAATTTAATTACAGATTTTGATGTCAATCGTTGGGTAATTTTAATTGGAATGCAAGTCATTTTCTTTATCCTAGGAATGTTTATTGATCCAGGCGCCATTCTACTAATGACGGCACCGGTATTTATGCCAATGGTAATAGACCTAGGTTTTGATCCAATATGGTACGGAGTGTTATTTATTTTAAATGCGTGTATGGCATATCTTACTCCTCCATTTGGTATAAGTTTATTTGTATTAAAAGGAGTTGCACCGGATATAAAAATGCAAGAATTGTATAGATCAGTTATTCCGTTCGTAATTCTTTATGCGATAGTTATCATCATCGTCATGATTTTCCCACAACTCGTCCATTGGCTTCCGGATAGAATAATGGGGTAAGTAAAGAGGAAGTCCAGCGTCCGATGAGCACTTTCCTGTGAACCAATAGGAAGATTAATCGGTGATAAATTCGATATATACGATCACAAAGGAAGGGGGATTGGCGAAAAGGAATCTTTAGTAGAAGCAATAAAGATGTTTAGTGGATGTCTAAGTTACAGAATTGAATTAATAACAACCCTCAATAACTCTCTAGTTCTGGAGAGCTTTTGAGGGTTGTGTTTTTTTATTTCGGTAAATTTAGTTCCAAGTTTTAAAAGAAATTGCACATTTTCATCGGGTGCGAACCGCCCCAGTGCATTCAAAATAGGTAGTCCTAATGTGTAAAGATAACCAATTAACCTCTCAAATTAAAGCACGAATTTAATATCACAAACCTATTAATAGTGATAACTAGCAACTTGCTCTTGCCGCGAAAACCGAACAACACAGTAAGACGTCCGCTGAACTTGTCTTTCTAAAGTATGGTAGGAAACATAGAGTAGAAGTTCTTTGCCGTGCTTGAAAACGATAATGGATCAATGCGCAGTCCTTGGATTTGTTTTCCTGTAAAGAAGAGGAACAGTCTATATGCCGCAAAAAGGGATAATATGGAAACGGTTGTGTTTTTTTTTCTGAGACAGACAGTATAACTAAAAAAGTATCACTGCTTCTTTTATTTTGTTAAATGAAAGAAGGGCTATTTCTTAGAATAATGAATTGTTAAAAATATACAGGAGGGAGGATTAAGATGTAGAATGAATAAAAAGAAAAAGGTATATGTCTATACTCTCAATAAGAGAAACGTTACTTCTTAAGGTATTGTTATTATTACATAGATATTAAGATTGCAAGATAGAAAGGATGATCCCATGTCCGACCGACTAATCAGACTCATTCGTATTATTAATCTTATTCAATCAAGCCCGGGTATCAAATCAAAGGAGCTAGCCGAACGGTGTGAAACGACTGAGAGAACGATCTATCGTGACTTGGAAATGTTAAGTGCTGCGCGTGTTCCCATTATGAGCGATGGGTATGGGAAAGGGAATCGGTTTGTAGGGAATTTTTCTCTTTATCCTCTAGATTGGACTGAAGACGAGGCAGTTGCATTTGGAATGATGCCGAACATACTTGATCCTATTAACCACCTTATTCCACCAGACTTTTACTCCGCCTATGAAAAGGTTATGGCTACACACCAGAAAGAGAAAAGCGACATGCAAGATGTTCTTCAGAAAATGGTCTCCATTATTCAAATGGGGACACCTGCTTTCCAAGAGGAGCAGTCCAACTTTCTCTCACCTGTCATTCAAGCCATTATGAATTCAAAATCAATCAAGGTTGTCTATCACACTCAAAGTCGAGATGTAACGACTGAACGATTTCTTGATCCTTATTATTTAATTCCACGTGATCATCGGTTCTATTTAATAGCATACTGTCATGAGAAAGAGGGGATTCGTACATTTCGGTTAAGCAGAATGCTAGAAGTGAAGCAAACAGAAGAGTCATTTAAAAAGAAAGATTTTAATGTGAAAGAGTACTTCCGACATACGTGGTCCATTATCCAAGGAACAGATAAGATTCACTTTAAAGTATTATTTAGGCCGACTATTGCTCGTTACATAAAGGAAGAGGAGTTATTTGTAACACCAAAATTAACGGAAAGAAGTGATGGGAGCTTGCTATTTGAGGTGACCCTTAATCATGACCGAGAGTTTTTACAATGGATTATGCAGTACGGAACAGATGCAGAAATCCTTGAACCTGTTTATTACCGAGAAAAAATGAAGCAAGTGTTAAAAGACTGGCTGGAAATTTATCAATAAAACGTTTGTTCGCTGACAATATGCTGTCATTTCTTCTTGCTATCCTATGAATGTAAATCATATTCATAGGGGGAATAAAAATGAAAAAAGCATTGGCGTTTTTGATGTCGGTTGTAGCTGCTGCAGTCATCATTACTGGTTGTGGGGAAGAAGCTACTGTTGAAAGGGTTGATGGTGAAACTCAAGCAAGTGAACCGTCAGCAACAGAAGTCAATTGGATGGAAGAGAAGAGTAATTTAACAGATCAAGAACAAATGATTAAGAGTTTTGTTGGACAGTTTTATACAACTGATGCGGATGCCCGTGATAAGGCTATTGAAGACTATATTCACCCAGACGTTCAGCCGCTGTTTCATCTTATAAGTGGTTTTACAGAAGAATCAGAGATTACAACGGTTGATGCAAATCAGTTTGCCATTATAGAGTCAATGGAGCATGAAGAAGATGGAGAAGTAGGAATCCTTACGTTAGCAAGACTTCAAGATGAGTCTGGTGAAATTGAGGAATTGGTATTCTTTGTTTATGAAGAAAAATTAGGCTGGATTTTTAGTCCACTCGTTGAAGATGAAGATATGCGCGAATCGTATCATGAACTACGAGTACTGTTATCAGCAGACACCCCTCCTGAAGAATTGTTAGCTACTTTTGAAGAAGTAAACAATGAAGAAGACGAAAAAGGGAGTTCAGAAGAAGATACGAATGAAGTGGGTACACGTAACAACCCACTTACAATCGGAGAGCGTGTATCCTTGGAGTACCGAGACCTTTTTTATGGAAATGTGCAGTTAGAAATGGAGATGCTAGAGGTTATTAGTGGGGAGGAAGCTTGGGAGCTTGTTCAAAAAGGTAATCCATTTAATGATGAACCAGGTGACAATCAAGAATACGTGTTAGCGAAGTTTTATGTAAAGGTACATGAAGTCGAGGAAGAACCATTTGATTTGAACCATGCTCAATTTGATGCAGTTAGTGCAGCTGGGAATTCATACGATGATTTTGTTTCTGTATCAGGGCTAGAACCGGACTTGTGGAACGAGATGTATACAGGAGCAGAGCGTGAAGGGTATACGTATTTTCTTGTGGATAAAGACGATGAAGATCCGCTTGCAGCATTTATGCGCCGTAGTGATGCGGAAGTATGGTTTAAGTTGAGATAGGTTTAAAGAAGTCAGCTGAGCTGTTGGGTTTAGCTGGCTTACTACTTACTAAGTAAGAAATCAATAACAAGGAAAAGGTCGATTAAATGCAGGAAATATGTCTGCGCTCTTAGCTTATTTACTCAATCCAAGAGAATCTGACGGGGTAGGGAATACCGTTTTGAAAGAATTTTTACTTTTAGAAAGATAAGAGGTTGGCGATTGAACTGTTAATTGTAAATAGCAAACCTAAAAACGTTAGGGCGTCAAGTGATTGGAGTGCTGCTTAAAAAATAATCGTAAAGGAGGTGCAAGCATGTTCAAGAAAATCTTTTTTTCTAGAACGCCGTGTTATGGAGACTGTCCTGTATTTGATGTGGAAGTTCATCATGACGGTACCGTTAAATGGCGTGGGGAAATGTATGTTGCTAGTTTAGGTGAATTTGAATTTAAGATTACCAACAATAAAATTAAAAAAGTAGAGGCGTTATTGGAAGAGTTTGACTTTCGCTCATTCACCTATCCAGAACCGGATGTGTTTGCGACAGATCAACCTTCCTGTGTTACACGTGTCATCTTCCAGGATGAATTTGATAAGGAAGTCGATCACTATTTAGGGGAGGATGCAACGTATTTGTTTGATGAGAAGCATTCCCTTCACGGCCTTGAAAAATTTGAAAATAAATTGGAACAAATACTAGGATTGCGAAAGTACATTAAGCATCCTCCATTGTTTCTTTTTCAATTAAAATCAGAGAATTTCGAATGCATAGTATCAGCTCCAAATCAAAAAGAGGCTATTAGTCTGGCAAAGTTCACTTATCAGGATGGCCAGTGGGTAGAAATTGAGAACTTAGGAGTATTGTGAAATATAATTAGTTAAATTAATTTGAGTGATAAACCTGAATTTAAAAAGGGAGGCTGGGACATAACTAGCCGAAAATAATAAAAAAGGGTTCCAATCATGAAAATAAAATGATTGGAACCCTTTTTCTGTTGATTTATTCTTTTATCCGAAGCTTGATGGGCACTTATGGCGGTGTA
>NZ_JAOANA010000038.1:0-20034 GCF_032335535.1 Alkalihalobacillus sp. MEB130 | reverse complement strand
CCAACTAGCTAATGCGCCGCGGGCCCATCCTGTAGTGATAGCCGGAGCCATCTTTTAACCTAAGATCATGTGATCTCAGATGTTACCCGGTATTAGCACCGATTTCTCGGTGTTATCCCGATCTACAAGGCAGGTTGCCCACGTGTTACTCACCCGTCCGCCGCTAACGTCATAAGAGCAAGCTCTTAGTCAGTCCGCTCGACTTGCATGTATTAGGCACGCCGCCAGCGTTCGTCCTGAGCCAGGATCAAACTCTCCATAAAAGTGTTTGAGTTTCATCACTTTAGTGACGGAACATAGCTCAAAATGTATCGCTAACGATACTTCATCATTTTTAATAAAATGATGAGAAAAAAATGACGAGATATCATGTATCTCTATTTCGCTTGGCTTTTGTTCAGTTTTCAAAGAACTCGTTTGTCGTTTTAGCGACTTAAACATCGTAACAAATTGAACAAATTATGTCAACCTGTTTTTTTGGAAGTTTTCAAATTCGTTTTAGCGACAAGAAATAATATATCATAAATAAAAAGCTAAAGCAACCACTAAAACAAAAAAAGATTGAACTGCAATAAAAACAGCTCAACTTAGATGAAACAACATGCAAGTCTTCTTAATTAAATAATAAATTGTTTTACTAAAATAAGCAAAACAATACCTGGTACACCGAGTAAGCCAGAGATAGCAGCCGTAACTCCATTAATCGGTATGTGAAAATCAATAAAAGACCCAAACGTATTTACAAAAAAGAGCATTAAAGCACCAATTACAAACTTGACTGCAACATTCCCGAGAAAGCGCACAGGCTTCATCGGTGCACCAACTACTAACAAGATCACAACTAAGCCTGCTAGTATTGAAATTAAAACAATCGGATCCATACTGTCACCTCTTTACTTTATAAGCTTGTCTTATTTCATACCTATGCTCAAAAAACAAAAAAAGAACAAACTGCTTATCGCAGTTCGTTCTTATTAATCTGGCGTTCTCTAGCTTCTCGTAACAAAAAAGAGTAAATGGACTCTGTTACTTTCGTTCGATTTTGCACATCTTCTGATGGATCAATGCTTCTTTTAATGAGTTGTTTTTCACTATCAAGCTTCATTTTTTGATCCTCTAAAATGGTTAATAACAGAGCGTTTTCTAATTTACGAAGTTTTTGTTTTCTACGGAACAAGATATAGTCCACCTTATCATTTATTCTTTAAGTTCTATAATTCTCTACGTCCTTCTATCGCTCTTGAAAGCGTTACTTCATCGGCATACTCAAGATCTCCTCCAACCGGAAGGCCATGTGCAATGCGTGTCACTTTTATCCCTGTTGGTTTCACAAGTCTCGATATATACATCGCCGTCGCTTCACCCTCGATTGTCGGGTTCGTTGCGATAATCACTTCTTGAATGGTATCATCTTGCAGTCTTTTTAACAGCTCAGGTATTTTAATATCTTCCGGCCCGATTCCGTCCATAGGTGAAATCGCCCCTTGGAGAACATGATAGTCTCCTCGGTATTCTTTCATTTTTTCCATTGCGATGACATCTTTCGCCTCTTGGACAACACAAACTATCGACTTATCACGATGCTGATCCTCACATATTCGGCAAGGGTCCGTATCCGTAATATTGTAACAGACCGAACAGTACGTAAGATTCCGTTTGGCATTTACTAACGCCTTAGCAAAATCAAGCACATCATCTTCTTTCATATCTAAAACAAAAAAAGCCAGGCGGCTAGCCGTTTTTGGTCCGATACCTGGCAATTTCATAAATCCTTCAATTAACTTAGCTATTGGTTCAGGATACTGCAAATTGTTTCCCTCCTAGAACATTCCAGGAATATTCATTCCTTTTGTGAACTTACCCATATCTTGTTCTACAAGTTCATCCACTTGTTTTAACGCTTCGTTCGTTGCAGCTAAAATAAGATCTTGAAGCATTTCGACATCATCAGGATCTACTACATCTTCAGAAATTTTTACGTCCAAAATACGCTTATCGCCACTAGCTACAACCGTTACCATTCCGCCACCAGCTGTAGCTTCAACTGTCTTTTCTTTTAACTCCTCTTGAGCCTTCGCCATTTGTTTTTGCATTTTTTGCATTTGCTTCATCATATTTCCCATGTTTTTCATTGTAAAATCCTCCTTGTTATTATGAATCACTTATTTCGATTAAATCCTCACCAACCAACTTAACAGCCTCATCTATTAAAGAATCACTTTCAGACTTTTCATCTTTACTAGATCCTTTTTGTTCAGCAACATAGTCTTCTTTCACTTGTTCCCAATGAGAATGAAGGAGCGTTGCGAAAGATGACTGCCCATTAAGAGTTTCCTGAAGAATGGCTTCTAATACGTCTCGAAACTTCGTATCCATCATATCACGATGCATTTCATTTTGAAACGCTAGAACAACAGTTGTAGCAGAAGAAGCAACCGGTTTACAGTCACTCAACCAAGCATGCGCAGGAACACTTTTCACTTTTGTACGTTCCATCACATCACCCCACCTGGAAGTAACCAGTTGTAAGTGTCTCTTATCCGCTTCTTTTAACGTCTCCTTTACCTTAGCTGTTGACGTCCGCGCTTGCGCTGGTACTTTTTTGACACGCCGTTGTCTAGGAGCTTGATTTTCTTCAGGCGAAGTTACAACATTCCCTGATTGAACATTTTCTAACTTTTTCTCAAGTGTAGAAATTTTCATTTTTAATTGTTCAACCTCGTCAGTCGAGATAGATGTAGGAACATCTGCTTTCGTTTGTTGATTCACTAATTTTAATATAGCTAATTCCAAAAAAATCTTTGGGTGAGCAGACCACTTCATTTCTTGTTGACTTGCATTTAGCGATTCAATCGCACCATACAACCAGTTGCTCTCTACTTTATCGGACAATTCTTTGAAAAACTGATCAACTTTTGCCCTTTCTAATAAACCTTCTGCCGATGGAGCATTTTTATATAAAAGCAAATCTCTAAAATAGTAAATTAAATCTTCAACAAAACGAACCGGATCTTTCCCGTCTTGCAAGAGTTTTTCTAACTGACCGAGCGCAGCTAGCGTATCTCCTGCCTCTATAGATGAGACAACATCTGTTAAAGCTTGTTGTGATACAGCACCGGTAACAGCTAACACATCATCAAGTTGAAGCTTATCATCAGCAAAAGATATTGCTTGGTCTAATAGACTAAGCGCATCCCGCATTCCACCTTCAGCAGCTCTAGCAATCATAAAAAGAGCATCTTCATCCGCCTCAACTAAATCATGAGATAAAATATGCTGCATTCTAGCAACGATGGCATGATTCGTAATTCGTTTAAAGTCAAAACGTTGACACCTCGAAATGATCGTAAGAGGAATTTTGTGAGGTTCTGTCGTAGCAAGAATGAACAACACGTGCCCTGGCGGCTCTTCAAGTGTTTTTAATAAAGCATTAAACGCACCTGTAGATAACATATGTACTTCATCTATAATATACACCTTAAAACGAACTTCACTCGGTGCAAACTTTACTTTGTCACGAATGTCGCGAATTTCATCTACACCATTGTTAGAGGCTGCATCAATTTCAATTACATCCACTATCGAACCAGTTGTGATCCCTTTACAAGCAGCACATTCATTACAAGGTTCTGCAACAGGCGCTTTTTCGCAGTTGATCGCTTTGGCAATAATTTTAGCCGCACTTGTTTTTCCTGTACCACGTGGACCAGAGAACAAATAGGCGTGGGATAATTTTTGTTGCATTAACGCATTTTGTAACGTTTTAGTGATGTGCTCTTGTCCAACGACATCTTTTAACTGCTGTGGTCGCCACACACGATAAAGCGCTTGATAACCCAATCCCACTTCCTCCTCTCCTAAAAAACACTCACTTTCATTATAACGATTCCGCAATAGTTTTTAAAGTACCATGTAGAGGGTCAGACCCCGGGGAATTATTTCCCGGGGTCTGACCCCTTACAAAAGCAATAAAAAAAGCAACTACGCGAACGTAATTGCTTTTTATATAAAAAATTAATACCGTGCACCCTCTGTTGATAATGCCACCACAAGCGTTACCTAAGCAGTTAGCTCGGCCCAGGCGACTCCACGGCACACGGAAGGGGCCACTTACTGCTGCTTCCTTCCGGACCTGACAGGGTTCATGGGTTTCCGTTGCGTGGAACCCAAGCGTCAACACCACTTACTTAGGGCAGACCCTGCGGTGACAAAACCTCGAGAGGGGATTCAGCCTCGCTACAGCGGATTGCGAGTACAGGGCACCGCTACCTCCCCGCCTAGCACGGCAAATTTAATAACATTGTTAATACGTCTTACCGACGCAATACCTAGTATAGATGGTTTGAAATAAAAATGCAACAGTAACAAAATGGAAACAGTCAGTTCCCTTGTTTAAAAAGCTTCTTTCTTTGTCGTAACGCACGGAAGAAAGTCGTTAAAATGGAGCTACATCTCTCTTCAAGACAACCTGATATAACTTCCAATTGATGATTAAACCTCGGTTCATTAAGGAGGTTCATTAATGTGCCCGCACAACCAGCCTTTGGATCACTCGCTCCAAAGACAACTCTTTCAATACGAGATTGAATAATCGCTCCAGCGCACATCGGGCAGGGCTCTAACGTAACATACAATGTACATCCAAGCAAACGCCAACTCTCTAATTGTTCACAAGCTTCATTAATAACAGCAATTTCAGCATGAGCCAAAGCCTGTTGATCAATCTCTCTTCTATTATGAGCTCTGGCAATGACTTGATCATCTTTTACAATTACAGCTCCAATCGGAACTTCTCCTAAAATTTCAGCTTTTTTCGCTTCTTCTAAAGCCACACTCATCCACTTATCATGATTATCCAAAAAACTCTCACTCCACTCAGTAAGAATAAAAAAACAAAAAACACTGCCACTTCTGGTAGTGTAACATTTTATGTATGGAGGAGGAAGAGGGATTCGAACCCCCGCGCGGTTTGACCCGCCTGTCGGTTTTCAAGACCGATCCCTTCAGCCGGACTTGGGTATTCCTCCGTGTGACTGACAAAATTTATTTTATTACATAACAAACAAAAAAACAAGTACTTTTTCCAAAATAAAAAAATAAGATAGCTCACTCGAAAAAGAGTGAGCTATCTGTCTCTACTATTGTAGAGTTACATCTTGAAGCATTAGAATTCCAGTTGGGTGCTGCCATAAACCTTGAACACTATCACTAACACCTAGAAGGAATTGTTGGTGATGGATGTAAAGCATTGGAGCTTCTTCAACAAGAATTTCTTGTGCATCTTTATAAAGAGCTGCACGCTCAGCAGGATCTGGGTTTTGACGAGCTTGATCTAATAGCTCATCAAGTTCCGGATTGCTAAGGAATGTACGGTTACCAGGCTCACCGTGGTTGTCAGAATGGAATAATGCGTACATACCATAGTCAGCATCACCTGTTACAGTAGACCAACCAAGAACGAACATATCATGCTCACCATTTGCAGTATTCTCTAGGTAAGCACCCCACTCTACCACTTCGATACTAACATCAATACCGATTTTTTCTAACTCAGCTTGAACGAAAGTAGCAGCGTCAACACGCTCACGGTTATCGTTTGTCCAAAGAGTAGTTGAGAAACCATCTTCGTAACCAGCTTCAGCTAAAAGAGCTTGAGCTTCTTCTACGTTATATTCAAGACCTGAAACAGTCTCATCGTAACCAAATACGTCTGGAGCTAAAGGACCGATAGCTGGGATACCAGCGCCATCATAGATACCTTCAATGATTGCATCTTTGTTAATCGCTTTAGAAATCGCTTGACGAACTAACGGGTTATTAAAAGGTTCTTTTTCTACATTAAATCCAATATAAGATAATGAAACACTCGGCTGACGGTTAACATGAATACCATCAGTACCTTCTACACGTGAAACGTCAGAAGGGCTTAGCGGATCAGAAATGTGCGCTGCACCTGTTTCAAGTTCAGCAATACGAGTTAAATCTTCTGGAACTACTTTGAATGTTACAGAATCAAGCTTAGCATTCTCGCCCCAGTAATCTTCGTTACGTACTAATTTGATTTCAGTACCAGGAGTCCAAGAATCAAACTTGAAGTATCCAGTACCTACAGGGTTTTCACTAATTTTACTACCTGGCTCAGCGCCACCTTCCATTGCTTCGTAATCTGCAGCGATTAATTCACCAGAGATCATTCCACCACCATTGTGCGCAAGGTGTGCAGGAAGTGGAGCAAAAGGAAATTCAGTTGTAATACGAACTGTATACTCATCAACAACTTCAACATCAGTAATCATATTGAAGATAAATTGACGAGGAGAAGCAACTTCAGGATCAAGGATACGATCTAAGTTAGCTTTAACAACTTCAGCAGTGAAATCAGAATCATCATGGAATTTTACACCTTCACGAAGGTAGAATTCCCAAGTAAGATCATCAATCATTTCCCAGCTTTCAGCTAGTCCTGGTTGAAGTTCCATGTTTTCATCTTGCTCAACAAGTGCTTCGTAAATGTTTTGAGCAACGTTAGATGATGGCGTGTCGTTTGAACCATGTGGATCAAGCGCTACAGCATCAGATAGGTTAGCAATTACTAAATCGCCACCTTCTCCACCTTCAGTTGTACCTTCAGTACCTTCTGCAGCCTCTTCTCCTTCAGCAGGAGCTGGAGTTGCATCTGGCTCACTTGCACATGCAGCCATAAATACACTGAATGCTAGTACAAGAGCCAAAAAGAAAAACGAATTTTTTGACACTTCCATCAAAAAATACCCCCTATTTGTCTGTGTTATTTTGTAAAACCATTATTACTATATCGTAATGATTAAAATATTACAAGTTCTTTTTATTCAGAAAATATTTTGGTAGAAAACTTGACAGCGTAATCATTTTTTGACAAATTTTTCAGTTGATTTGTCTTATGTATTTGATTTATACGCCTTGTAATCTACTATATATAATAGAAGTTACTATATTCACATAACAATATTTCCATTGTAAATACCGCTCAGCATGTTATAATTAGAATTTGTGAAATAGTATTGATCTTGTCGAATAAAGTCGAATTTTCAGACTTTTTCACAAGGTAAAAATAAAACTTAAAGGAAAGGGTGTATGTTATGAGCGAACAATCTATTAACAACGCTGAAACATCAAGTCGGCCTCCTAGTCCAACTGCTCAAAGATGGAAAAGCTTCTACAAGAAACTACGTAAAAATAAAGCAGCAATGGTTGGTGGCTTACTCATTATCTTCTTTATATTAGTTGCTATTCTAGGGCCTGCATTTACTCCATATGAACCAAATGTTCAAAACCATGTGAACAAACTTGCTAGTCCATCATCTGAACATTGGTTTGGAACGGATCATCATGGTCGTGATATTTTTAGTCGAATTATACACGGTATGTCGATTACTCTTTATGTTGGATTCTTCTCGGTTTTAATCGGAGCAACTGTCGGTATCTTCTTAGGTGTTATTTCAGGGTACTATGGTAGACAAGTGGATACAGTTATTATGCGTTGCATGGATATTCTACTTGCTTTCCCTGGTATTTTACTTGCACTAGCTATTGTTAGTGTTCTAGGCGGTAGCTTACAAAATGTAATTATAGCTGTTGGTATTTTCTCCGTACCTGTTTTTGCACGTATTGTTCGTGGATCAACACTTGCGGTTCGTAAACTAGAGTATATTGATGCAATGAGGGCTTTAGGAGCTAGTGATGCAAGGATTATTTTCAAACACATCCTTCCTAATGTAACTTCTCCACTTATTGTACAAGGTACATTAAGTATCGCTACTTCCATTCTAACAGCGAGTGGATTATCATTCCTCGGAATGGGTGCTCAACCACCTACTCCTGAATGGGGAGCGATGTTAAGTGGTGGTCGTAACTATATGTGGGATGCTCCACATGTTGCGTTCTTCCCTGGTATTGCAATTGTCATAGTTGTACTAGCTTTCAATATATTTGGTGATGGCCTGCGTGATGCGTTAGATCCTAAGATGAAAAACTAGAAAAGAGGTGCGAAAATATGTTTACTTTTATCATTCGTCGTCTTATACAGACGATTCCCGTTTTATTAGGTGTTACCATATTAACATTTAGCTTGATGCACCTCATTCCTGGTGATCCAGCTCAAATCATGGCAGGTGAAAGTGCTTCTCCAGCCCAAATTGAACAGATGCGTGAACGATTGGGACTTAACGAAGCCATTCCTGTTCAATATGCAAAATATGTTTCAGGTGTTGTTCAAGGTGACCTTGGAAATTCGATTCGTAGTGGTCGTGCTGTAGCTGATGAAATTTCAGGACGTTTCTGGGTAACAGTTGAGCTTGCGATATATAGTACGATTTTAAGTGTCTTTATTGGTTTAATTGCTGGAGTAATTTCAGCTACAAAACATTACACGTTAACTGATGTTGTTATTATGATTGTCGCGTTATTTGGTTTATCAATGCCAAACTTCTGGCTTGGTTTAATGTTAATTCAATGGTTTGCAATAGGTATGGATATAGGACCTATTAACACAGGTTGGTTTGCAGCTTCTGGTTGGGGTTCATGGCAACAAATTGTTTTACCTGTTATTACATTAGGAACTGCAGGTGCCGCTATCATTGCTCGTATGACTCGTTCAAGTATGCTTGAAGTAATTGGTCAAGATTATATTCGTACTGCACGTGCAAAAGGGGTAAATGAACAAGTTGTTATTTATCGTCATGCGTTAAAGAACGCTATGATTCCAGTTGTTACTGTAGTTGGTCTTCAATTCGGTTCATTACTTGGTGGAGCCGTTCTAACTGAGATGGTTTTTGCTGTTAATGGAATGGGACGTCTTATTATCGACGCAATTCGTGCTCGTGACTTCCCAATTGTACAAGGAACAGTTCTTGTATTCTCATTATTATTCGTAGCCGTTAACTTACTTGTAGATATAGCGTATCGCTTCTTAAATAAACGTATTGATCTGAACTAATAAGTGGTAGAAAATTTGAGAAAGGTGTGAACCTTATGACGACAAAGATCGATAACAGGAATGAGACAATTCTTGAAGTTCGTGACCTCCGCACTTCGTTTTTCACGGAAAGCTTTGAGGTTAAAGCGGTCGACGGTGTCAACTTTTCTGTACCAAAAGGAAAGACACTAGGAGTTGTTGGTGAGTCTGGCTCTGGTAAGAGTATTACATCACTTTCAATCCTTCGATTGATTCAAAACCCTGGTAAAGTTGTGGGCGGTCAAGTTCTTTTTAAAGGAACCGATCTTCTAGAAAAAACAGAAGCTCAAATGCGTAAGATTCGTGGAAATGAAATCTCGATGATTTTCCAAGAACCAATGACTTCATTAAATCCTGTCTATACTGTCGGACAGCAAATTGGTGAGGCATTCCAAATTCATGAGAAGCTTAACAAGAAAAAAGCAATTGAACGTTCGATTGATATGTTAAAACTTGTTGGAATCCCCTCTCCAGAACAACGTGTTCATCAATATCCACACGAATTGTCTGGTGGAATGCGTCAACGTGTCATGATTGCAATGGCTTTAGCCTGTAATCCTGAGTTGTTAATTGCCGATGAGCCAACAACAGCACTAGACGTAACGATTCAAGCACAAATTCTAGAACTAATGAAAGACTTACAAAATCGTTTAGGTATGTCTATTATTATGATTACACATGATTTAGGTGTCGTAGCTGAAACGTGTGATTATGTTGCCGTTATGTACTGTGGGAAAGTAGTTGAATATGCTACAGTCGACGAGTTATTCCGCAATCCTAGACATCCTTATACGGTTGGTTTATTAAATTCATTGCCACGTCACGATGTTGATTTAGAAGATGAAGAATTATCCGTTATTAAAGGGGCTGTACCTAGTCCTGCCGATATGCCAGTAGGTTGTCGCTTTTCACCACGTTGTCCTTATGCAAGTGATATCTGTGTGGAGCGTCTTCCTGAACTTGAAGAAGATGAGAATGGCAACCAAATTCGTTGTTGGATCTACTCTGATGAGTGGGATGGCGATCCGGAGGTGAATGTATATGAAAAAAGAACTACTGAAAGTTAAGGATCTTAAACAATACTTTCCTATTAAAGGTGGTATGTTAGGACGTACAGTGAACCACGTTAAGGCAGTTGATGGTGTAACATTCACTGTTTATGAAGGGGAAACTGTTAGTATCGTTGGGGAATCAGGCTGTGGTAAGTCAACAACAGGACGTGCGATTCTGCGACTTGATGAGCCTACTTCTGGTGAGGTCGAGTTCCAAGGAGAAGATCTACTTTCGCTAAACAAAGCGCAAATGCGTAAAAAGCGTAAAGATTTACAAATCATTTTCCAAGACCCTTATGCTTCTATTAATCCACGTCAAACAGTACGTCAGATTCTTGATGAAGCATTAGAAATACAAAATATCGTCCCAAGATCAGAACGTGATGAAAAAATTCGCGAGTTAATGGCTACAGTTGGTCTTGGTGCTCACCAAATTGATCGTTTCCCACATGAGTTTAGTGGTGGTCAACGTCAACGTATTGGGATTGCTCGTGCATTATCCGTTGATCCTAAATTAATTATTTGTGATGAGGCTGTATCAGCTTTAGACGTATCCATTCAAGCACAGGTAATTAACTTATTAAAAAAATTGCAACGTGAGTTCCAATTAACGTATTTATTTATCTCACATGACTTAGGTGTTGTTCGTCATATTTCAGATCGTGTTATCGTTATGTATCTTGGACGTATCGTCGAGATTGGTGATAAAACGTCTGTATTTGATAACCCTCAGCACCCATATACAAAGGCATTACTTTCAGCTATTCCTGTTCCTGAGCCAGGAAAGAAAAAAGAACGAGTGATCTTAAAAGGGGACGTTCCTTCACCTATTAATCCTCCAGAAGGCTGTCGTTTTCACACACGTTGCCCGTTTGCAACAGACCTATGTAAAACAGACACACCTGAACTTAAAGGTGAGGATTATATGAAAGAAGGCCATCTTGCTGCATGTCATTACATGGACGAGATCGAGTCAGGAAAACGTAAACCTAATTACTAAGGTTCAATCAAAAAACAGACCGATGTTCGGTCTGTTTTTTTATATTTGAAGTAATACATGTTTTTTGTACCAGTTTCTCTAAGGTGCGCGGTGCCAGTGCTGTTACTTCATTACACAAACGACTGTACAGATCTTATTTTATGAAAAAATGTAATTTTACGTTCTATGAGGACAGAGAAGCCTTTATTTTACTTATTCTTCCCACATAAAACCTCATTGTCAGCAAATAGGGGCTATCCTGTCCTTCTATCCCTCTATAATAGGCGTTTTCATCTAAATAACGTCTCTCGTGTCCTTATAACAGACTAGATAGGGTCATCCAGTTGAAACAAAACCGACTGCACATTCATGCAGTCGGTCCTCTATTCTTTACTTCCCTGTAATTCTCTCTACATTCCCCATATATGGGCGTAACACTTTTGGTACTACAACAGATCCATCTTCTTCTTGGTAATTCTCAAGAATTGCTGCCACTGTACGGCCGACTGCAAGACCAGATCCATTTAATGTATGAACAAATTCTGGTTTTGCTTTTGGTTCAGGGCGATATTTAATGTTTGCACGACGCGCTTGGAAATCCTCAAAGTTACTACAAGATGAAATCTCACGGTAAGAATCATTGCTTGGGATCCAAACTTCAATATCGTATTTTTTTGCTGCAGTAAAGCCTAAATCAGCTGTACACATGCTTAAGACGCGATAAGGTAACTCTAAAAGCTGTAACACTTTCTCAGCATGCCCTGTTAACATTTCAAGTGTCTCATACGATTCTTCTGGTTTTACAAAACGTACTAGCTCGACTTTGTTAAACTGGTGCTGACGAATTAATCCTCTTGTGTCACGTCCTGCAGACCCTGCTTCAGAGCGGAAGTTTGCGCTATATGCCGTGTAGGCAATAGGCAATTGTTCTGCTGTTAAAATTTCATCTCTGTGTAAATTGGTGACCGGTACTTCTGCTGTTGGAATAAGGAAATAGTCAAGGCCGTCAATCTTAAAAGCATCTTCCTCAAACTTAGGCAATTGTCCTGTTCCTGTCATACTTGCACGGTTGACCATGTATGGAGGAAGGATCTCTTCATAACCATGCTCATCTTGATGTAAATCCATCATGAAGTTAATTAACGCACGCTCTAAACGCGCTCCAAGTCCCTTATAAAAGACAAAACGACTTCCGGTAACTTTTGACGCTCGTTCAAAATCAACGATTTCTAGGTCCGTTGCAATGTCCCAATGAGCCTTTGTCTCAAAACTAAATGAACGAACTTCGCCCCACTTACGAACTTCCACATTGTCGTCTTCTGTATCACCAACTGGAACACTTTCATGAGGAACATTAGGGATCGTTAAAAGAATGCCTTCTAACTCTTCTTCTGCTTGACGTAGCTGTTCATCTAGAGATTTAATTTTTTCAGATACTTCTTTTGTTTCCTTAATTAAGTGATCTGCATCTTGCTTTTCGCGCTTAAGTTGAGCAACTTCCTGAGATACTTGATTTCTTCTACTTTTAAGCTCTTCTACTTCTACTATAATTGTACGACGCTTCTCATCTAATTCTTCAAAGCGATCAAGACCAGATATGTCTTCTCCTCTTGTAGCAAGCCTCTTTTTTATATCATTAAAATCCTTGCGTAGTCGTTTCACATCTAACATTGGTTTTCCTCCTCTTGTCTTATCTTACCTATTCTACCAAATACCATTGTATAAAAAAAAGCCCTCACCCCTTCTATAAAAGAAGGGACGAGAGCACCCGCGTTACCACCCTTGTTGCAGAGATATTAGGGCGAACTTCCCTAATACCTAACTGCCACTTTAGCAATAACGGCTGCCTACCGAGAAGATTTCATACTTCTACTCCAAGGTGGATTCGATACAAGCGCTGGCCGGTTCACACCCACCACCGGCTCTCTGAGCAGCACGTTGTATGTACTAATCCTTATCTACGCGTTCGTCTTATTGTTTTGTTTCTTCTACAATTGAAACAAAGAATTGATGAAAACGGTGGTCATCTGTAAGCTCTGGATGGAATGAGCAAGCTAAGAAATTACCTTGTCTTGCTGCTACAATTTCATCTCCATATTTAGATAGAACTTGTACATCTTCGCCTACTTCTAAAATAAGCGGCGCACGAATGAACACAGCACGAATGTCTTCTCCCACACCTGTTACGTGAAGATCCGTTTCAAAACTTTCACGTTGACGTCCAAAAGCATTCCGCTGCACTTTCATATCCATTACAGCCAAATGTCCTTCATCTTGTCCTTCAACTTGACCAGCCATTAAAATCGCACCAGCACAAGTACCAAACATAGGCTTACCTGCACCTGCAAATTCTTTTAAAGGCTCGTAGAAACCGTATAAATCAATGAGACGGCGCATCGTAGTACTTTCCCCACCAGGAAGCACAAGTCCATCTAAATCATTTAACTGTTCTACTTTTTTTACAACAATTACTTCTGTATTTGGAGCCTGTAAGCAATTCACATGCTCTCTTACAGCTCCCTGCAATGCTAATACTCCTATTTTAACCATTACTGATCCTTTCCCTTACACCAATCTGGTGATTACCAGCCACGCTCTTGCATGCGCTCTGTTGGGTTAAGAGTCGAAATTTCGATGCCTTTCATTGCTGTTCCAAGTCCTTTAGAAAGCTCAGCAATTAACGCGTAATCTTCGTAGTGAGTTGTTGCTTCAACGATTGCACGAGCAAACTTCTCAGGGTTGTCCGATTTGAAAATACCAGAACCTACGAATACACCATCAGCACCAAGTTGCATCATTAATGCAGCATCTGCAGGAGTTGCTACTCCACCTGCTGCAAAATTAACAACTGGTAATTTACCTGTTTCTTTAATTTGTAGTAAAAGATCAAATGATGCACCAAGGTTCTTCGCCTCTGTCATTAATTCATCTGTAGACATTTGCTTCACTTTGTTAATTTGTCCTTGAATCATACGCATGTGACGAACAGCTTCAACAATGTTTCCTGTTCCTGGCTCGCCTTTTGTACGGATCATAGATGCACCTTCACCGATACGACGAGACGCTTCTCCTAAATCACGTGCACCACAAACAAATGGTACAGTGAAATCACGCTTGTACAAGTGGAACACTTCATCAGCTGGTGTTAATACTTCACTCTCATCAATATAATCAACACCCATAGCTTCAAGTATACGTGCTTCTACAATATGTCCAATACGAGCTTTTGCCATAACTGGAATGGAAACAGCATTTAATACTTCTTCCACAATTGTTGGATCAGCCATACGTGCTACTCCACCTGCTGCACGAATATCAGCTGGTACACGCTCAAGGGCCATAACGGCTACTGCACCTGCAGCTTCCGCAATTTTTGCTTGCTCTGCATTGATAACGTCCATGATGACGCCACCTTTTTGCATTTCTGCCATACCTCTTTTGACTCTGTCTGTTCCTGTTTGACTCATTTTGTATATCCTCCTATACCGTTCTTCTAAAGTTGAATGATTATCCTTCATTAGTATACCTTAAATCGAGTTGTTTCGCATAAATTTTCAGTTTTTATTTTAGCATAAAACGGGGCTCATACAAAATGAGCACCCGTTTTCTACTTTTTATTAAAACCAACCTTTAACTGTATCAGCTACCCCATTCCAAATACCTGAGAAAAATCCACCAATGGAACGAGTTGTCATCGAAAACCAACCAGCTTTTTCAACAGCGGTATCTGTAACAACTGGAACTTCAGCTCGTTGAGATGAATATAAAAATTCTTCATCTTCTTCTCCTGTATAAACAAGAGATAGAGTTCCTACTTCCATACCAGCTTCAAATGGAGCAACAATTTCTGCTTCTTCATTTAAGACACTCTTATCTAGAAGAAGTTCAGTAGCATACATTTCCTCTTCACCATTGCGTACAACCGTCGAAAGAGCATCAACACTTGATATTGTTACTTCTCTTTCTTTCCCAGCAGCTACTGGAAGAATATCTAATCCTTCTGGAGCATATCCAGAATCAATCACTTGCATATGAGTAAAGTTATTAAACCCATGATCTAATAGCTTAGCTGTTTCATTAAAACGGTCATCACGTGTACCTGTTCGCATAACGACTGAAATTAAACGCATTCCATTACGCTCCGCTGTTCCCGTAAAAGCATTTCCTGCTGCAGATGTGTACCCCGTTTTAAGACCATCAACACCATCATAATTATGTTGTGCTTCAATACCTGAAAGCATCCAGTTCCAGTTACGCATTTCTATTTGCTCATCTGGCCCTGCTTGAAATGTTAAAGTAGGAATACTTGCCGTATCAAGAACTTCAGGGTAATCATTAATCAAATGAAAAGCTAATTTTGCTGTTGCGCGTGCAGACATCATATTTTCTGCATTTTCACTTGTTCCGTCTGGATGGTTGCCTAATAAATCAGAATTATTAAGTCCAGTTGAATTAACAAACTCGTAATCTTCTAAACCTAATTCTGCTCCTTTTTCATTCATCATTCGAACAAATTCCGTTTCTGAACCTGAAATTAGCTCAGCTAGAGCAATTGTCGATGCATTGGCCGAATAAATGGCGACGGACTCATAAAGCTCTTTAACGGTATAAGAGAAGTCTTGTCTCAATGGTACATTGGATAAGGCAGTAAATAGAGATAAGTTACGAACATAATCACTAATCGGAACTTCTTGATCCCAACTGATTGTCCCATTGTTAATCGCTTCAAGAATAAGATACTCACTCATCATCTTTGTCATACTAGCAGTTGGTAAAATAGCATCTATATTTTTTTGATATAAAATCTTTCCTGTGTTTGCATCTACTAAAATAGCAGATTCTGCTTGCAAGTCAAAAGCAGCGTTTGTTTTAGTTGGTTGTATAACAAATGTCAAAACCACAATAAACATTAACATAAGTGATAATGACTTTTTAAACAATAGTTGATTCACCTTTTATCCCTCCACCTTTTCACATAGAGGTTATTTTACCATATCTAGTAGAAAAAAAATAGATAAAGAACATGCTTACTATTTACTATTTTTATGTAAAAAAACAACCAATGGTCTAAAGGAGGGCCCCAAAAAAACAGGTGTTCAAAAGAGCAAATACATACTCTTCTAAACACCTGTAAATTACTTATAGAGAATAGTTTGGAGCTTCTTTCGTAATTTGTACATCATGCGGATGACTTTCACGTAATCCTGCACCTGTGATTCGGATAAATTGTCCATTTTCTCTAAGATCATCTAACGTTGCCGTTCCACAGTAACCCATTCCGGCACGAATCCCACCAATTAATTGGTGAATCGTATCATTTAGTGGACCTTTATAAGGAATTCTACCTTCAATTCCTTCAGGTACAAGCTTCTGAGCATTTTCCTGGAAATAACGGTCCTTGCTTCCTTTTTCCATTGCACCTAATGACCCCATACCACGATACACTTTAAATTGACGTCCTTGGTAGATTTCACGCTCTCCTGGACTTTCTGAAACACCAGCAAGTAGACTACCAAGCATTACAGCATGTCCACCAGCAGCAAGTGCCTTTACAATATCTCCAGAGTATTTAATTCCACCATCAGCAATAATCGGCACACCATGTTTTTGTGCTTCTGTAGCGCAATCATACACTGCAGTAATCTGTGGAACACCAATGCCCGCAACAATACGCGTTGTACAGATTGATCCAGGTCCAATTCCTACTTTTACAACATCAGCACCTGCTTCAATTAGATCACGTGTAGCATGTGCGGTTGCAACATTACCTGCAATGATCGTTAAGTCCGGATACTGAGAACGTACATCACGAACTTTATCTAAAACCCCTTTTGAGTGACCATGCGCTGTATCGATAACAATGGCATCTACGCCGGCTTCTACTAAGGCAGCAATACGAATGTCTGCATCTGCAGAAACACCAATTGCAGCCCCAACGACAAGTCGTCCTTGGGCATCTTTTGCCGAATGAGGGAATTCTATGACTTTCTCGATATCTTTGATTGTGATTAAGCCTTTTAAAGTACCTTCTTCATCAACTAGTGGAAGTTTTTCAATTTTGTACTGTTGGAGGATTTTCTCAGCCTCTCTAAGTGTCGTTCCTACCGGAGCTGTCACTAGATTTTCTTTTGTCATTACTTCATCAATTTGAATAGAATAATCTTCAATAAAACGTAAATCACGATTCGTAATAATACCGACTAACTTTTGATCCTCATCAACAATTGGAACACCTGAAATACGATATTTCCCCATTAAATGTTCAGCATCGTATACTTGACGATCTCTCGTTAAATAAAACGGATTAGTAATTACACCACTTTCGGAACGCTTAACAATTTCTACTTGCTCTGCTTGTAGCTCAATCGACATGTTTTTATGAATGATTCCAAGTCCACCTTCACGAGCCATAGCAATAGCCATTTTTGCTTCAGTAACAGTATCCATCCCTGCACTAATAATAGGAATGTTCAGTTGTAGGTTTTTACTAAGAGTAGTTTTTACAGATACATCACGAGGTAAAATTTCTGATTTCCCCGGAATAAGAAGCACATCATCGAAGGTTAATCCTTCTTTTTGAAATTTGTTTTCGAACATAGTTCTGCCTCCCCGAATCGGTTTTTATCGAAAAATATTATTAGTAGCTTATCAAGTGGGCAAACTACTGTCAAGAACGGATATATTGTCCCACTTTTTAGAATATACAGAACTAAAGGAGGATTGTTTCAACTAAATGATGAACGACTTATTTATTCCCTTTTATTCTGCAACATACTCACGAAAATTCCTAACAGACAGATACGAAAATAATGAAATTCCTCAAGCGAAAACAAAGAGCTATCAAGTCTGCTCATCTTTTATGTATCACCTGCAACATGGACAGCTCTATTTCAACCAGGCATCTGCTGCTCCTATTGAAATAAAACCTGTTCTTCTTTTTTATGGAGCCGTTCAACTTTTAAAAGCCTGTATTTTAACGACCGATCCAAGCTATCCTGAAAACTCACAAGTACTTGCACATGGCGTAACCACTCGTAAGCGAAAAAAAGCAACGTACCGATTTTTAGATGATGAAGTCAAAATCCAGAAAAATGGCCTCTTTTCTCACTTTATGAACAAAATGTTTCACATGAAACATTTGGAAGGAGACAAATATCAAATGGTGACGCTATTTCACCATATTGCTGATATGCACCCTTTATTTAAAAGACTGACAAACAAGTCACTCTCTTTTAAAGGAAATGTATATAAAAATACGATACTTCTCTCACCAACGATATTAGACTCTTACCATATGACGGTAAATCGCTTTGAACAGTATTTAGAAGCTAATACAGTACATAAGGGGGCTCAAAAAGTTAAAGTAAGTGAACACAAAGACAGAGTAGAAGTTCAACTTTCAACTCTTCCACCCTCATGGAGTTCTAACCCCTGGCTTTATGATGTTGAAGGCAATATCTATCTCCTTCAAGAAAAGGAACAAAGCAACTCTCATTCCTTACCTGAACTAGCTACTCATTTTTTATTGCTTTATAACTTGAGTATGATTTGCCGCTATGAAGCAGAATGGTGGGGTGATTTAATCCATACATTTGATGGTGTTGATTTTCCATATATCTCACATTATTTGGGGGTAGTTGAACAAAAAGTTCCTAAGATTATTTCAAGTTATTTGGAGTGAAAAGGTTCAATGAATAACATGAAAGAGTCTGATTAGAAACGAACATGGTTATATACGGACCTTATTTCAATAAAATAATTTAATAAGGTTTTTAGATGGAAACAGTGAAGTTCTCGCTCATCCTTTCCCTCCTACAGGGATGATGACCATAAAGTATCTCTTAGGAGAGTATCATGTCGTGTTGCGAAGAGAAAGGTTCACCTTACAGGGGGACATGAGGTAACCTTCGACTTATTCGAAGAAGATGCTTTTCCTGCTTCAATCCTTTCACGTGCAGTCCTATCCTTTTGTGCAGAGCATGCCTCCGCCTGACAACGTTCTGGCTCGCTATTTCTCTTCTACGGGGATGATGGGCATGAAGTGTCTCTTATGTGGATCTCACGTTGTGTTACGAAGAGAAAGGGTTCGGACTCACTTCTTTTCTTCTACAAGGAAGGCAAGTTGTTATTCCATGAAGCATACAAGGTGTGTATGGAAAAAAGAAGTTCGTCTCACAGGGGGACATGGGGTTACTTCGAAGGAGAATATTCACGATGTAACCATCGGCTTAGTCGAAGAAGATGCTGTTTCTGTTGCTCCATTAGAGTCACGTGAATCCTTAACCTCGCCCTTTAAATAGAGCTTGCCCGCCTGGCAATGTCCTGGCTCGCCATTTCTCTTCTACGGGGACGTTTATCACGAAGCTTCTCTCAGAAGAGTCTCTTGCTGTTTTACGAAGAGAAACAGCTCGGACTCACCCTTTCTCTTCTTCGGGGATGATTACCATGAAGTGATTTCTTGGGAGTGTCCCATGTCGTGTTACGAAGAGAAAGGGTTCGTCTCACAGGGGGACACGATGTATTTCAAGTAGCTTACTCACGATGTTACCATTGGCTTATTCGAGGAAGATGCTGTTCCTGCTGCTATGTTAACGTTATGGGGAATCCCTAACCTCACGCCTTCTATATGGAGCGTGCCCGCCTGGCAACGTCCTGGCTCACCCTTTCTCTTCTACGGGGAAGGTTCTTCACGAAGCATTTTCATAGATGTATCTCATGTCGGTCTACGAAGAGAAAGGGTTCGTCTCACAGGGGGACACGATGTATTTCAAGTAGCTTACTCACGATGTTACCATTGGCTTATTCGAGGAAGATGCTGTTCCTCCGGAACAGTGCTCTTCAGCGCCCTTCTACTTTTTATGCACAGAAAAAAGCATTCCATTACGGAATGCTTTTAGGGTGCCTGGCAACGTCCTACTCTCACAGGGGGAAGCCCCCAACTACCATCGGCGCTGAAGAGCTTAACGACCGTGTTCGGCATGGGAACGGGTGTGACCTCTTCGCTATCGCCA
>NZ_JAOANA010000037.1:0-21989 GCF_032335535.1 Alkalihalobacillus sp. MEB130 | reverse complement strand
CTCTATTTGAAAAAATAGCCGGGATGTAGACTGTAAAAGGACAGAGGGTGCGCTATTGGGCCAAAAAAGAGAGGATTACCCCAAGTTTTGAGAGAATAGGAGCAACTGAGTCCGCCTAGAGTAAAAAAGGCAGCGATTTGTGTAAATAAGGTCTTCTGTGTCCGCAGAGGCGAGGCAGGATAGGAAAAAAAACTAAGAGGACTCAGGTTCCTCTATTTGAATAAATAGCCGGGAAGCAGACTGTAAAAGGACAGAGGATGCGCTATTGGACCAAAAAAGAGAGGATTACACCAAGTTTTGAGAGAATAGGAGCAACTGAGTCCGCCTAGAGTAAAAAGGTCTGCGATTTGTGTAAATAAGGTCTTCTGTGTCCGCAGAAGCGAGGCAGGATAGGAAAAAAACACTAAGAGGACTCAGGTTCCTCTATTTGAAAAAATAGCCGGGATGTAGACTGTAAAAGGACAGAGGGTGCGCTATTGGGCCAAAAAAGAGAGGATTACCCCAAGTTTTGAGAGAATAGGAGCAACTGAGTCCGCCTAGAGTAAAAAGGGTAGCGGTTTGTGTAATAGGGTCTTCTGTGTCCGCAGAGGCGAGGCAGGATAGATGGAATGAATAGTTAGTGTTATAACCTAAGTTTATAACTGCGAACACGTTCTTTTCCGCTAGCAATAAGTAGGATTTGTGAATCAACAAGATTATGCAATATGCGTCTTGAGTGGCGAGAGCTGATTCGTAGGTGAGTAGCGACATCGAGCGGGGTAATTGGACGAAGTAAACGACGTGCTAGACGCACTACTTCTGCTTCGAGCCATGGGAGATGAGATGGGGGATGACTAGAAATGAATTTTCCGATAAAAGCTAGAATAAGTTGTTGGCATTGTGTCGGCTCTTCTTTAATAGATAAGTATGCTATTGGTAATATGGTCCACCCATCAAGTGCTAATAGCGAATGCCTCCAGCACAGATCTTTAAACCGTCTTACATCAAGGTCTCTTGCATGCGGGCCATATCCTTGAATTTCAATACAGCCTTTCACTCCGTTAGGTTTGTACGCCAAATCTAGATAACGGTATCGATTGTTGTAATCACGAACCTCCCATTCAGGGTATAAATGATCAAAATTACCGATAGTAGGAAACCAAATTTTGCGCAAAAATTCAATAGTACCATGCCCCAATCCTTTTTCTAAAATTTTACGCCTTCGAGGATTCTTTTCCTCGGCGATATTTGATTGAAGCCATTCTTCTAATTTTTCCTCAAATTGCAACATCTTTCACCTCTAGTCCAATAAAATTTGTACGGAGTGCTTTCTATTTAGCTATTCTATAGCTAGTATAATTTGAAATGATTCAGTGAGCAATAAATAACCAGAGTAATCAAAAAATAATACTAGTGAGCTGAGGTATTTACAAAATAGAAATTTCCTGATATCCTAACATAAACCGAAAGCGCTTTCGGTTATCTGGTTTTTCGTTCCTTGTGATGAGGTGATGTTTTCATATTGTTTAAGAAAAATTCTGCAAAGGTAATGTTGTTTTTATTTTTTAGTTATTCAACCATGACCATATTTGGGACGTTCTTGCCTATCTACTTTCGTGAAAATGGGTTGTCTGGTACGGAAATTGGCTGGTTGTTAGCGATTGGTCCGATAGCCTCCATTATTTCGCAACCTGTTATGGGGTTTTTAAGTGATAAATATAGGTCGACGAAACGAACGATTGTGGCCTGTTTAACAGGAGCCATTGCTATTAGTTTCATCTTGGCTCAAGTTGACTCGTTTATCGGATTTTTTCTCGTTCTTTTCTTCTTTTTCTTTTTTATTTCCTCTGTCAACCCTTTAGGTGATAGTATTGCTAGGCAAACATCAGAGGATGAAAAGGTTTCGTTTGGCTTTATCAGAATGTGGGGTTCTTTAGGGTTTGGAGTGACGGCACTTGTCATAGGATATGTGTTTACTATTATTGGGATTGATAAGATTTTCTTAGCGATTATTATTTGTTTATTTGTTACTCTTGCTATTGCATTTTCCATTACAGAAAGAAGAAAAACGAATAAGCCAGTGACGCTCATTGATGCCGTGAAAATGGGATTAGAACCCAGGTTATTTGTCTTTTTGTTAGTTGTTATGTTTATCTTTATTACTCATCGAACGAATGATAATTATCTAGGGCTATATATAGTAGAACTAGGTGGCAACGAGTCCTATATTGGTTTAGCTACATTCATTGGTGTAGCATCTGAATGTCTCGTATTAGCTACTGGAGCTTTTTGGTTTAAGAAATTTCATGAAACAACATTTATCATGATTGCAGGTTCTTTGTATAGCATTAGGTGGTTTTTCATGACGGTCATCTCTGATCCGCAATTGCTTTTAGTATTGCAATTGCTTCATGGGGTAACATTTGGAATCCTGTTTTTAAGTGCGTTTCAGTATGTCTCAAAGATTTTACCTAAACACTTATTAGCAACTGGGCATGTGTTATTTTTTACGATCCTGTTTGGGGTTACTGCCATGATTGGCTCACTAGGTGGGGGAATGATTATAGAGTTTCTATCGATTAAATTCCTTTATTTTCTGTTGGGGATATCTGCAGCCATAGGTGTACTGTTAACTTTATTGTATCGAACCATGTTTATTTTTAAAGAGAAAGCGACAAGAGCGAAAACAGAGAAAATGGAAATTTGAAATTAAGTATTGCTTTTTAAAAAACATAATTATATAATGATTTCGAAAGCGCTTTATATAAAACGTTTAGAACTTGTAAGCGCATTCTTTGTTTTAACTAACACGATACTAAAAAATGATTAAAGATGGAAATTATTATATTTTTTTATTACTAACGAAAGCGCTTTAGAGTAAATGAAAATAACTATTATTGATCATTCGTATAAATCAACGCACGTAAGGCTAGTTTAAAAGCGAGCATTGTTGCAAGAAGGAAGAATTTGTTTAACAGACTGAAAGGGGTTTTCAACTTGGCAATTATTCAATTTCCGAAAGATATGAAGTGGGGCGTGGCAACTGCATCATATCAAATAGAAGGAGCAGTAAAAGAAGGAGGAAGAGGACCATCCATCTGGGACACGTTTTCTAAAACTCCAGGAAAAGTAGTAAACGGTGACAACGGTGACGTAGCATGTGATAGCTATCATCGTTATGAAGAAGATATTCAAATTATGAAAGAACTAGGCATTGATTATTATCGCTTTTCCGTAGCTTGGCCGAGGATCTTCCCAAATGGAACAGGAGAAGTCAATCAAGAGGGATTAGATTTCTACCATCGTTTTGTTGATACATTGATTGAGAATGGGATTGAACCAATGTGCACACTTTACCATTGGGATTTGCCTCAAGCACTGCAAGATAAAGGTGGCTGGGACAACAGAGAAACGATTGATGCGTTCGTTCAGTACGCTGAAGTAATGTTTAAAGAATTTAATGGGAAAATCAACAAATGGATTACATTTAATGAGCCATGGTGTTCCTCTTATCTTTCTAACTATATTGGTGCTCATGCTCCTGGTTATCAAGATTTGCAATTAGCTATGAATGTGGCTCACCATATCCTAGTGGCACACGGGAAGGCAGTTAGTAAGTTTAGAGAGTTAGGTTATGAAGGTCAGATTGGGTATGCACCAAATGTGGAGTGGAACGAGCCATACAGCAACAAGCAAGAAGATATTGAAGCTTGCAATCGCGCTAGTGCTTGGTTTATCGAGTGGTTCTTTGATCCAGTATTTAAAGGATCATATCCACAATTTATGGTTGATTGGTTCAAAGAAAAAGGGGCCGAACCTAAAATTGAAGAAGGCGATATGGAGATCATAAGCCAGCCGATTGATTTCCTTGGAATCAACTATTATACAGGTAGCGTTGGACGTTATGCAAAAGGCAGTGGACTGTTTGACCATGAACGAGTAGATTCAGGCTACCAAAAAACAGACATCGGTTGGAACATTTATCCTGAAGGCTTTTATAACGTTCTTTGCTATATTACAGAAAAATATGGACAAGTTCCAATTTATATTACGGAAAATGGGTCATGTTACAACGATGAACCAGTAAATGGTGAAGTAAAAGACTCAGGACGTGTGAATTACTTAAAGCAGCACTTAGTTTCGCTTGAAAGAAGCATGCAAGCGGGAGTTAATATTAAAGGCTACTTAACTTGGTCTTTGTTAGATAATTTTGAGTGGGCTGAAGGGTACACGATGCGATTTGGAATTGTTCATGTTAACTACAGAACGTTAGAACGTACGAAAAAGGATAGCTATTATTGGTACAAACAGACAATCGAAAACAATTTCTTTGAAGTTTAAAAATGCATAAGGTTGGTTGCTCTTAATCTCTAGCGCTTTGGAGAGAATGCGAGGCGAATATCTAAAGCGCTTTGGATTAATTAAACTATATAGTTTGTACCATTCTAGGTAATAGGCTCAGTTTTCATACAAAAATTAAGAAAGCGCTTTAACTAATCATTTTCAAAAAAACTACTTAAAATTTGGATAGTTAAGTTGAAGCGTAACAGACTAGAGCATGACGCCAAGACCTATTCCTTTAAAGGAGGTGAGGGAGAACAACGTCTAACCAGCAAGTAGCTATTTATTATTTTTCTTAAATACAGTTTAAATGAAAACAAACATGATAAGGGGGGGAATTTCTCATGAAGAAATTCTTTAAATTAACAACAGCAGCGGCTCTTTCTCTTGGTCTTTTAGCAGCGTGTGGAGGCGGTCAAGATGATGCAGCACCAGCTGAAGGAGATTCAGAGCAAATTGGTAGTGAGGATGCCGAAGTTGAATTAGTATTTTGGGAGTTTGGTAACACAGGATACGATGTATTAATTGAACAATATGTTCAAGACAATCCACATGTATCCATTAATTTACAAAACAGCGACATGAATGATTTGCATGATAACTTGTTCACATCCATTTCAGCTGGTTCAGGTGCTCCAGATATTGCAATGGTTGAAACTGGATCTATTGAGCGTTTTAAAACGGCTACTGATGCTTTTGAAAACCTCTATGATTATGGAGCAGGCGATGTCGAAGGTGACTTCTTAGAGTGGGTATGGAGAGATGCACAAAGTGCAGATGGATCAATCCAATTCGGATTACCAACTGATATTGGTCCTACAGTTATGTTCTACCGTACTGACGTATTTGAAGAAGCTGGATTTGAATCTTCTCCTGAAGCGGTTTCAGAATTAATCCAAACTTGGGATGATTATAGAGAGGTTGCAGAACAAATTCATGAAAATACAGGCGCATTAATGACAGATGCTGCTGAGTTAGTTTTTAACAGCAGACGTGACCAAGCTACACAACAGTATTTTAATGCTGATAATGAGTTAATTGTTGATGAGCATGATCAAATTAAAAATGCTTTTACGTACACGGCAGAATTATTACAAGATGGTCTAGTTGGAGATATTCCTTTATGGACTCCTGAATGGTTCTCGGGTATGGGCGATGCTTCTTATGCAACTATGTTAGCACCAGCTTGGATGCAAGGGGTTATTAAAGATAACGAACCAGAACAAGGTGTTTGGTCTATTACAACAATGCCAGAAGGCGCGGGTAACTGGGGTGGATCTTTCCTAACAGTTCCTTCTGAAACAGAGCATGCTGAAGAAGCTTATAAGTTTATTGAGTGGTTAACTGCTCCAGAACAACAATTAGAAGCATTCTTAGGATATGGATTATTCCCATCTGCACCATCTGTATATGAAAGAACAGATTTCAAAGACTATACAGATGAGTACTTTGGTGGAATTGCTACAGCACAGGTATTCGGTGAAGCTGCTACACAAGTAGAGCCTGTTTACAAAGGTAGAAACTTCTACCCAGTTGATGATGAGTTTAAAGAAGCTCTAGATAATCTTGCTGCAGGTAGTGATGTAGAAACAGAGTGGGAACAAGCTCTTGAGCGTGTCAGCAGAATTTTAGAAAGACAATAAGTTTATAAACAGTTTATAAACAAGAGGGTATGACCTCTTACAGAAGAAGTCATACCCTCTCACTTTGAAAGAATCTTGTTGATCTTCTCTAAAAAAATAGCCATTTTCGAGAATGGCTTATGTCTTGATTTGAGAATGAAATACGATAAGCCATTCTCGAAAATCAACAAGAATATATAGGTATCAATCGCAAAGCATCGACTTGAGCTACTTTATTTGAAGGGGGTTTACACATTGGAGACAGCTAAAAAGCCCAAAATGACAGAAAAAAGGAAAACGGCGTTAGCCGCATTGTTGTTCATTTCTCCATTCTTTATTTTATACGCGATATTTGGGTTATTCCCAATGATCTTTAGTTTTTATTTATCGTTTTTCCGCTGGGATGGCTTATCGCCAATGACTTTTACCGGTTGGAGAAACTTTGAGTTAATCTTTACCGATCCTGTTTTTTATTCAGCTATTAAGAATACGTTTGTAATCGGTATTATGGGAACTCTTCCTCAAATTATTATTGGGATTTTGTTAGCATTTGCATTAAATTCAACACTCATTAAGTTTCGTAACACGTTTAGAACATTTATCTTTTTACCTTATATTACATCGATTGTTGCTGTTGCCATTATCTTCGGTGTTGTTTTTAATAACCAGCCATTTGGTTTTGCCAACTACTTTTTAAGCTTGTTTGACATTGATCCGATTCGTTGGAATCAAGAATATTGGCCGGTGAAAATTGCAATCGCATCAATGGTCTTTTGGAGATGGGTCGGTTACAATACAATCATTTTCTTAGCGGGTATGCAAAGTATCCCTAAGGAGCTTTATGAAGCAGCCAAAATTGACGGAGCTACAGTTAGTCAACAAATTCGTCTGATTACTTTACCGATGTTAAAACCGATTGTAATGTTTGTTGTGTTCACAGCAACGATTGGAAGTTTCCAGTTGTTCACTGAGCCGTTAATTTTCCTAGGTAGAGGATTACGTGAAGAAGGGATTACAGTCGTAGCATACTTATGGAGAGATGCGTTCGTATATAATTCATTCGGAACGGCTTCTGCATCAGCAATTGTCTTGTTTTTAATCATCATTTCTATGACGGCGATCAATTTGTTAATTACAAACCGACTTGGCCGTTCTAAGAAAGTGAGTTAGGAGGAGGTTCATTATGGCAAAGGAAACCAATCAAACAAAAAAACGTTTTCGATTTGATAAATTTTTCGTCTACTTGTTCTTAGGCGGAGGTGCTTTAATCTCGCTTTTTCCTTTTTACTATATGTTCGTTATGGCTACACGGCTAAATAGAGAAATCAACCAAGTTCCCCCACCGTTTACACCAGGTGTGAACTTAGTTGAGAACTTTCAAAAGGTATTAGGAAGTATTGATTTCTTTGGAGCCATGTTAAACTCTTTTATTGTTGCTACATCCGTAACGATCGGAACATTGTTCTTGTGTTCATTAGCAGGTTATGCGTTTGCTAAATTAGACTTTAAAGGGAAAAGCATCTTATTCGGAGCGATCTTAATTACCATGATGGTTCCGCCACAACTTGGATTAATTCCGCAGTACTATATTATTACAACATTAGGATGGCTTAATGACTTTAGAGCGATTATTGTACCAGGGTTAATCAATGCATTTGGTATTTTCTGGATGAGGCAATATATAAAAGAAGGGGTACCTTTTGAAATTATTGAAGCAGCAAGAATTGATGGCTGCTCAAATTTCCGAATTTATTGGAATGTTGTTGTACCAATGATTCTTCCGGCTTTTGCGACATTAGGAATTATCGTGTTCATGCATGTATGGAATGACTTCTTATGGCCACTTATTGTATTGCGTGATCCATCTATGCATACGTTGCAAGTTGCGTTACGTGCATTAAACGATGCTCGTCAAATGGACTATGGAATGATCATGTCTGGTACATTCTGGGCTACCGTTCCACTCATTCTTGTATTCTTAGCGTTTAATAAATTATTTATTGCAAGTTTATCTGAAGGTGCGGTTAAGAGCTAATAAAGTAAATAAAGTCTTGTTATTATACAGATTAGATAGGTAAACTATAACTATCTAATCTGTATATTTATTTATACAATTAACAACTATGTCTTCAGTAGACCAGTCACAGTGAACGAGGTGGTAAGTTTGACTCAAAAAGTGTTTGCAATTGCAGAATTCGTTTATAAATTTATTGCTTTAAATGTACTATGGTTTGTTTTTTGTCTTATCGGTTTAGGGATTTTCGGTTTTATGCCTGCTACTGTTGCTCTTTTCTCAGTAGTTAGACAATGGATTAAAGGAGAAAAGGACATCCCGCTCTTTGCGACGTTTTTCCAAAACTATAAATCAGAATTCATTAGCTCTAATATTCTTGGTGCAATCTTTATTCCTATTCTCTATGTTCTTTATGTAAACTTTGCATTTGTCTCTTACTTTTATCCAGAAGGAATTCAATTATATATCTATCTACTAATTGCAGGGGTAAGTAGTATTGTTGTTATGACATTTGTTAATATTTTTTCAGTTATGGCACATTTTAAATATCCAACACTTAAATATATTAAAGTAGCAGCAGGGCTAGTATTCTTAAATCCGTTACGAGCTATTTTTCAATTAATGTGGGTAGTTGCGTATGTACTAATTGCCATTTTTTATCCGAATGTCTTCCTCGTGATTGGTGTGAGTGTTTTTGCTTATATTTTAATGAGTATTAATTATGCAGTTTTTCAAAAGTATCTATTGGCAAAAGAACTGAAACTGCAATAGAAGTCAATGGAAGCTTCTTGAAGATGGGTGGAACTTCCATAAATTGTCTCATTGACACTTGATAAAGTAATTAAGTAAAATATAGACGAAAGTGCTTTCGGCCAACTAGGAGGAGAAAAATGGCAACTATTTATGATATTGCTAAAAAAACAGGTTTTTCGATCACGACGGTGTCGAAAGTGTTAAATAATTATAGTGATGTGAGTGAAAAGACAAGGAAGCTAATTTTGGCAGCTGTTGAAGAATTAGATTATTATCCAAGTTCAAGTGCTCGAACGTTAACAACGAAAAAATCGTGGACTATTGGTGTTGTCTTTATAGACACACATGGAATGGAGCATCCTTTTTTTAATGCGGTTATTGAAAGTTTCCGTAAAAAAGCCGAAAAAAGCGGATATGATTTACTCTTTGCATCAAATCAGATCGGGAATGATCCGAAAACTTATATTGATCATTTTCAGTACCGTGGTGTGGATGGAGTCGTAATTTTTTGTTCAGTAGATGGGGATCCAGAAATTGAAAAGTTAATTAAGTCCAAAATTCCTACGGTTTTAATAGATTTGGAAAGTAGAGAGTCAAGCGTTGTATACAGCGATAATGAATATGGTAGCCATTTGGCGGTTGAGTATCTTCATTCATTAGGTCACGAGAAGATTGCTCATATATCAGGTCATAAGGATTTATATGTCGCGGTTCAACGATTAAATGGTTTCTTGAATGCGATGAGAAAATATAATTTAGACGTTCCCGATGACTATATAGTCGACGGTGGATTCTTCCACTATGAAGGTGGCCAAAAGGCTATGAGGCAACTGTTGAAATTAAAAGAATTGCCAACGGCTGTGTATGTGGCTGGGGATTTAATGGCGTTAGGAGCGATTTCAGAGATAAAGAAAAATGGGTTAAACGTCCCTGAAGACATTTCTGTAATTGGATTCGATGATATTAAAATGGTTGAATATACAACACCTGCCCTGACAACACTTAGACAAGATACGGCACTTATGGGGAAAACCGCTGCTAATTTACTCATTGACCAAATTAATAACAAGACGAAACAATGTATGTCTGTGAAAATCCCTGTTCATATAATAGAAAGAGAGTCGTGTAGATCAATTAAATAATGGTCTACACGTTTTTTTATGTTTTCTCTTAGTATACGAAACTATCTCCCTGGTCATAATGTTTACTACCAAACAGAGTTTAGTGGAGGTAGGATCATGGGAGATATCATGAAGGTTACTGTCGGAACGATACTTTGTGTATGTTTTATTGTTGGGGTGCTACTGTATAATGTATTGTATTTTTAATTTTATCTATACATGCTGAAGAATGGAATAATCATGTTTCTGTTGAATAAAGCTACTATATCTAAGAGGATAGGAGGGGCATATGGAATTTCGAACGGAGAAAGACACGATTGGAGAGATTGCTGTACCTGCTAGTAAAAAGTGGGGAGCACAAACGCAACGAAGTACGGAAAATTTTAAAATTGGCATAGAGCTTATGCCTTTAGCGATCATTCGTGCGTTTGCAGTCTTGAAAAAGAGCGCAGCAAGGGTAAACTATAAACTTGGTAATCTTAGTAAGGAGAAGGCGGATGTTATAGCAATTGCTGCTGATGAGATTATAGAAGGCAAACATGATGACCATTTTCCTTTGAAGGTATGGCAAACGGGAAGTGGAACGCAATCGAATATGAATGTGAATGAAGTCATTTCATATAAAGCAAATGAATTACTGGAAGAAAAGGGATCAAATGAGCGTGTTCATCCAAATGATGACGTCAATATGTCTCAAAGTTCCAATGATACCTTTCCTACCGCTATGCATATAGCAAGTCTCGTTAAGGTAGAAGATGAGTTGTTGCCTGCTATTGAAAAGTTGAAGGAGACGCTAGATAAAAAATCCGAGCAGTTTTCAGATGTCGTGAAAATAGGGAGAACCCATCTTCAAGATGCGACGCCGGTAACGTTGGGGCAAGAAATAAGTGGATGGCATAGGATGCTTGTGAAAGCTGAGCAAATGATAATAGAAAGCATGGAGAGATTACGTGAATTAGCCATTGGAGGAACGGCTGTAGGGACGGGAATCAATGCGCATTCTGACTTCGGAAAACTAGTTGCAGAGATGATCAGCGAGGCTACTCAAAAACCTTTTGTTACAGCGGAGAATAAATTTCATGCTTTAACAAGTCATGACGAACTTGTTTATGTACACGGAGCGTTAAAGGCATTAGCGGCAGATTTGATGAAAATTGCCAATGACGTCAGGTGGTTAGCGAGTGGACCAAGATCTGGTATAGGTGAAATTACGATTCCTGCGAATGAACCGGGAAGTTCCATTATGCCAGGAAAGGTCAATCCGACTCAGAGTGAAGCCTTAACGATGGTCGTCTGTCAAGTAATGGGCAATGATGCTTCAATTGGTTTTGCGGCTAGTCAGGGAAATTTCGAGTTAAATGTATTTAAGCCAGTCATTATCTATAACTTCTTGCAATCGGTACAACTTCTAACAGATTCTATTGTTTCATTTAATGATAAGTGTGCCGTTGGTTTGGAAGCGAATAAAGACGTTATTCAACAAAAGGTAGAACAATCTCTTATGCTTGTCACAGCATTGAACCCACATATCGGATATGAAAAAGCAGCATCTATCGCCAAGCTAGCTCATAAAGAAGGAATCACATTAAAAGAAGCGGCCATTCAATCAGGTTTCTTAACCGAACAACAATTTGATGAAATCGTACGACCGGAAAAAATGGTATAAAAGAGGGAACTTGGAGAGGGGTCTGACCCTTACCCCCTGGGGGTAAGGGTCAGACCCCTCTTTCATGCTTTAATCTGTGACAGCGCCTTTGGATGCAGAAGATACCAGTCTTGCATATTTATTAAGAACTCCTCTTGAATACCGTAGCGGGGGCTCTTTCCATTCAGCCAGTCGTTTGGTCATTTCTTCTTCTGAGACATCCATAGAGAGTTCTTGTGTCTCACTATCAATTGTGACCATGTCTCCTGTTTTAAGAAGGGCTATAGGACCGCCTACTTGTGCTTCTGGTGAGACGTGGCCGACGACTAAGCCGTGTGTTCCTCCAGAAAAGCGGCCGTCTGTTATTAAGCCAACTTCTTCTCCTAAACCTTTTCCTACGATAATGGCTGTAATTGACAGCATTTCTGACATACCTGGTCCGCCTTTTGGTCCAGAGTAACGGATGACAACAATATCGCCTGCTTTTATTTCATCTTCCAATACGGCTTTTGTTGCTTCAGGCTCTGAATCAAATACTTTAGCAGGTCCTGTAATCTTTTTAATTTTCAAACCTGACATTTTCGCAATCCCGCCGTCGGGAGCTAAGTTTCCTCTTAACACAAAAAGAGGACCAGATTCACGGATTGGGTTATCGAGAGGACGGATAATGACTTGGCCTTCTTTTAACGAATCTTGTTCTGCTAGGTTTTCAGCGATTGTTTTCCCTGTTACGGTTAAACAATCTCCGTGAAGTAACCCTGCTTCTAGAAGTAATTTCATAACAGCAGACACGCCACCGACCGAATGAAGGTCATGCATTACATAACGTCCACTTGGTTTTAGATCAGCTAAATGAGGTACTTTTTTGCGAATGCGCTCAAAATCATCAAGTGATAAATCAACATCGACCGAGTGGGCAATTGCTAAAAGATGAAGAAATGCATTCGTTGATCCTCCTAGTGCCATGACAACTGTAATCGCATTTTCAAACGCTTTTTTTGTCATAATGTCCTTTGGATAAATATCCTTACGTAACAGTTCAACAACAGCTTGACCAGCATCATAGCAATCGGTTAACTTCTCCGATGTTTCAGCTGGATTAGATGCACTGCCTGGCAAACTCATTCCCATTGCTTCAATTGCTGAAGCCATGGTATTGGCAGTATACATTCCACCACAAGAACCGGCACCTGGACAGGCGTGACATTCAATATCTTTTAAATCTTCCTGCTTAATCGTTCCTGCACGATACTGTCCTACCGCTTCAAATACAGAAACAATGTCTATGTCTTTTCCTTCCTTTGATTTACCAGGCGCAATCGTACCTCCATAAACAAAAACAGAAGGAAGATTCATTCGACCAATCGCAATCATACAACCAGGCATATTTTTGTCACAGCCACCTATAGCAACAACCCCGTCAAGCCGTTCAGCACCAACAACTGTTTCAATTGAATCAGCAATAACTTCTCGACTTGGTAATGAGTAGCGCATTCCTTCATGCCCCATCGATATCCCGTCAGAAACGGTGATGGTATTAAAAATCAATGGAGAACCGTCGCCGTCCTTCGCGCCTTCTTTTGCTTTTTTAGCAAGTTGATCGATATGCACGTTACAAGGGGTTACTTCGCTCCACGTACTAGCAATTCCAATCATCGGCTTTTGAAAGTCTTCATCACTAAATCCAACTGCACGTAACATGGCTCTGTTTGGCGAACGGTTTTCTCCCTCGCTAATATCAATGCTACGAATTCGCAAATCTTTGTTTGGTTTATCGGTCATTTACATTTTTCCTTTCTATATATAATTCATCATTACAGTATCAACGTAAGGTGGTTCAAAGTATACATGTCAAACTGGAGTTGCAAAAAGTGATGTTAGATAAAGTCTCAACTATGAAACTATACAACACACAGGGAAGATTCAGATAAATTAGATTTTTTGTTGTGTTTCTCAAAGTAGTTTGTAAGTTAATCTTACATATCGGGGCATTTCACATAAAACAAATGGTTGAAACAACAATTTAAAAATGAAAACGCTTTACCGTTAAAAGTCTAAAAAACTTAGTTAGTCTTTTTGAATAAAAAAGGGGATGTTGTTTGTTCGATATGAACAATGACTTACGAGTGTAATGAATTTATTATGTGAACAAGACAAACGTATGGAGAAGCCTTAAAGGTGATAGATAATCAATGAAATGAAGGGGTGGGAATGGTGAGCTTGAAAATCTCTAATGTTTCCAAAACGTACCGTACAAAGTATGAAGAAAAACAAGTATTACACGGAGTTGATTTTGAAATCAATCCAGAAGAGTTTGTTTGTATCTTGGGACACAGTGGATGTGGAAAATCAACTCTATTAAATATGATTGCTGGATTTATTAAACCGGATGAAGGGGAGATTCTAGTAAACGGGCAATCAGTAAATGGTCCAGCTAAAGAACGGGGTGTAGTCTTTCAAGAGCATGCTTTGTTCCCGTGGCATACCGTTATTGAAAATATTGCTTTTGGCCCTCAGCTACAAGGATTAAGTAAGAAAGAAGCGTTAGCAAAAGCAGATGAATATTTAAAACTGGTAGGTTTATCTGCAGCGAGAGATCAATATCCAAGTCAACTATCGGGTGGAATGCAGCAACGAGTAGGGATTGCACGAGCGTTAGCGAATGAGCCTGAAATTTTATTAATGGATGAACCATTTGGAGCTTTGGATATTTTGACACGTGAGACGATGCGTCGTGAATTACTAACCATCTGGATGGAGCTACGCACAATGGTTTTATTTATTACTCACAGTATTTCTGAAGCAGTTTATTTGGCTGATCGAATCCTTGTAATGAAAGATGGACTAGTCGTTGCAAATGAAGAAGTAAAAATGAAACGTCCACGTGATGTGAAAAATAAAGAATTTGGGGAACTAGTTTCCTATTTAGAGACTGTTTTAATAGAAGAAACGGCTGTTATTGCAAAAGCAGAAGGGATGTGAGATAGATGGCTACAATTGAAAATGCAAAGGCTTCTGTTCGTGTGAAGACGCTCTCTCCACCAAAATCGAAAATACTTTCAATGTGGGATAAAGATAGGATAAGTAGAGCTATTACAGTAATCGTTTTTTTTGCAATGTGGCAAGTAATCGGGATGTTAAATCTAGTAAATGGATGGTTTAACCCAGTCTTTTTGCCAACACCTGTTGCCGTGTTTGAGGCAGCTCTTCATTTACATGGACGAGGTGAATTATTTGGCCACATTTGGTCAAGTGCATGGCGTTTAGGAATAGGGTTTGTTTTAGGGGTGCTGATTGCAGTCATTTTAGCATTTCTGATTGTGAAGTTCAAAGTAGTTCAAAACATCTTAGATCCACTTATTAATATGATAGGACCGATTCCTCCTTTTGCATTACTTCCAATCTTTATAATTTGGATGGGAGTTGGAGAGATGTCAAAATTAACTCTTATTACGTATTCTACCGCTATCCCGATGATTGCCTATACGGTCGATGGAATTCGAAACGTAAATCCATCATTGATTCGTTCCGCCATGGCGTTAGGTGCGAATCAAAGGCAAGTGTTCTCAAAGGTTATTATTCCTTCAGCGTTGCCGCCAATTTTTGTTGGAATGCGTGTAACATTAGCGATTTCTTTCTCGGCAATGGTCGTTGCAGAAATGATTGGATCGTATTCGGGGTTAGGCTATTTAATTATTGATTCAAGGAACTTTTTCCAAATGGCTAATATGTTTTTAGCAGCAGCGTTAATTGGCTTGTTATATTTTATTTTTGCATTTATTTTAAGCTTGGTCGAATCAAGGCTATTTAGATGGAAACAAGGAACACAGATGAATGATGCTGTACAAAAATAGAAAAGTAAAAGGGGAAAATACGATGATAAAATACAAAACAATAAACGCAAAGTGGTTACTGTCCATTCTAGCTATTAGTATAGTCCTGCTGATGGCAGCATGCTCGAATGAAGCAGGAAGTTCGGAAGGGACAGCTGAGGATGACGATATACAAGAAGCGGGTACTGATGATGGTGCATTGGAAGTAACGGATGTAACGATGTACGGAGTTATTGATACTCAAGTATCGGCGCAACAAATCATTGCAGATGAAATGGGCTTCTTTGAAGATGAAGGGTTGAATGTAACAAACCATATTGTTCAATCCGGTCCTGATATTGGTCCGTTAATTGCAAGTGGGGATGCACAACTAAGCTTTGAAACTACGATTACCAATATCTCATTAAGTGCGATTGATGTTCCCAATGTCATTGTTGCACCAATGGCTAATGTTTCGGGAACGCAAGCGGTTATTGCTCATCCAGACTTTGAGATTACGAGTGCAAAGGATATTGAAGGGGCAACCATTGGTATGGTTCAAGGTGCTGGAGTCTCCGTTGCTGTTCAAAATATGGCAGATGAATTAGGGGTAGATTTGGATACCGTAAATTTCATTAATATGTCCCCGACCGACCAAATTGCTGCTTTGGATAATGGAAACATAGATATGATGGCTGCGTGGGAGCCTTGGATTACGATTGGTTTAGATCAAGGAGCAGAGTTTTTATTTAGTGGACGTGTAGCGAACTTGCCGGAAAAAGAAGGCGATGTCGATTGGATGCAATTCTATTCAACATTTCAAGTAACACAGCAGTTTCTAGATGAGAACCCGAACACGGTGAAAGCCGTACTTCGTGCATTATCAAGAGCAACCGACTTTATTAATGACAATCGAGAAGAAGCGATTGATATTCTTGATGAAAAGCTTCAAAACTTAACGAGAGAACAAGTTGCTGAAGTGATGAGCCGAAATATATATTCAATGGAAGTAACGGATGATATGCGTGAAGGATCTGAAGTAATTGCTAATTTTATGATGGAAATGGACAATATTCCTCAAATTCCTGATTTTGAAAGCTATACAAACTTTGAACTTTTACAAGAAGTATTAGCCGAAAAATAAAGAGCAAAAGAGAAGATGGTGCAAAAGAATGTCGCACCATCTTCTTTTTTATTGTCGTTACATTAATATGGGCGTGGACCATACCCAAATCCGCCGTGTCCACCAAATCCGTGGTGGTGACCAAATCCGTGGTGATGGCCAAATCCGTGGTGATGGCCAAATCCATGATGACCGAATCCTGGTCTTGGAGGTCTAGGGTAGCCATATCCGCCAAATCCAGCACCAGGAAAACCAAAGCCTCCAGCTGGGTAACCTGTGCCGAATCCTGGACCTACTAGTTGGCCCCCTAAGAAACCTAAACCAGCACCTAAGATTCCAGCACCTACTGGACCGATTACACCAGGACCAAACCTTGTATCCGTTGGTTGGTAATAATGAGGTGCTTGAATATCGCTTCTATACATAAAACATTCTCCTCTCAAAGTGAAGTGTGTGGAATGATTATTTAATTATCACTTTAGCCTATGGAAAATAGGTAATTATGGAATGGGCAGCTGCCTTATTTTTTCTGATTGATGAAAAAGCCCAAACATAGGGAGGAGAAAGGCCTATTCATTAACGGAGTTATCCACAGGCGGTTGTGGGCAAAGTGGATAACTACGAACAAACATTCGACAAGGTTCTTTGCTGTACAGACAAATTACAACTTCGTTCAACATCTCTTTTTGGTTTATTGTGGAAAGAGCTCATATTTTCTTAATGTTGAACAAACAATGGAAGTAATGATAAATGAAGTGGAGGACATGCAATAATGCAGAGAAGGATGTTTGTAAAATGGATAAGTGTGCTTATAATCGTCACATTCTTTCAAACGAGTGTGGGTTTTGCTGAATATCAAGAAAAAGTAGAGAATGTCATTTTTATGATACCGGACGGATTTTCCACTAGTTATGCGACCAATTATCGTATTTTTAAAGGAGATAACATTTCTTTTGATTCACTGCTTGTTGGGATGATGAAGACGAACTCAGCAAATAGTTGGGTGACAGATTCAGCCGCAGCCGCAACCGCAATGGCAACGGGAGTGAAAACGAATAATAGAATGATAGGTGTCTCACCAAAAGGACAAGAGCTAAAAACGATCCTAGAAGCATCAAAAGAAGCAGGAAAGTCTACGGGATTAGTAACAACGGTCTCCATCACAGATGCAACACCTGCCGCTTTTGGTGCGCATGTTCAATCTAGAAAAAGTGAATATGATATCGCAAAGCAACTTGTAGGCAAAGTAGATGTTCTCTTAGGAGGTGGAAGGAGTCGGTTTACTCCACGATCAACTGAGGACGAGAATGTAATTGAGATAGCGTTGTCTGAAGGCTATCGATACATGGATAACCGAAAAAAATTGCTAAATGACTCGGAAACAGGAACGAGGGTATTAGGTTTGTTTGCAGAGGAAGAATTAACGCCAGTGGTTGATTTGCAAACAGATGACCAACCGAGCTTAGCAGAAATGGCCACAGAGGCGCTCCGTGTGTTAGAAAAGAATGAGGAAGGTTTTTTTCTCATGATAGAAAGTGGGCAGATTGATCGGGCAGGCCATGTTCATGATCCGGTATGGGCTATGAACGAAATCAAGGCTTTTGAAGAAGCGGTTAATAAGGTGCTTGAATTTGCTAGGCAAGATCAAAAGACGTTGGTAGTCATTGCAGGGGATCATGATACGGGCGGGATGTCTGTTGGGGGCTATAATGAATATGTTGCTAACATTGAACTGGTTAAGGAAGCAAAGGCAACAGGTAATAAGATCGCTTCTATGCTAAACAAAAGGCGAAGTAACGCTAAGGAGTTAGTGAAGCAATATTCAGGAATAACCCTTACAAAAAAAGAAGAAAAAGAAATAAAAAAGGCAAAGAAAAAAGAAGTGGCAATAGTGTTGAATGATATTATTAGTAAGCGTGCATATGTAGGGTGGAATACCCATGTGCATTCGGGTGTGGATGTTCCTATTTATGCTTATGGGCCAGCTTCACAAAACTTTAGGGGACATTTAGACAATACGGATTTACCGAAAAAAATAGCGGAAGCGTTAGAAATTACATTTTAAGTGACTGAATTTTTGCTAGTCCCTTGTCATTTCATGTAGTTCCGATAATATATAGTGTAGATGAATTTAGGGATCGGGGGACGGACATCATGTATGAATCAGATGACAAAGCAAAAGAACAGATTGACCAGGCCAAGATGATGGTTGTTGATGCAATTGCCGATACAATGGATTTGTATGGAGTAACGAGAAGTGTTGGAGTACTGTATGGAACGATGTATTTTGAAGATGAAATGACATTAGATGAAATGTTGGAAGAACTAGGTATGAGCAAACCGAGCATGAGTACAGGTGTGAAAAAACTTCAAGAATATAATATTGTCAAAAAAACATTTCAAAGAGGAAGTAGAAAACATTCATTTGTAGCGGAGAAAGACTTCTTCCGTTTCTTTAACAATTTCTTCACACGAAAATGGGAAAGAGAAGTCTCGCTCAACTTAGACGCGATTGAACGTGCGCAGAAAGACTTACAAGGAGTTCTTGACGATGCGGATGTGGCAGAGGAAATGAAGGATGAGGCGCGTGGAGTGTATGATCAATTAGAATCGTCAAAACCTTATTACTATTGGTTGAAACAATTAGTAGATGCTATGAATAGTGGAAAGCTCTTTGAAATGTTTCCGCAAGATCAGAAAAATTAATTAACAAGATGAGTGTATATACTAAGCCGGACTTTTTATAAGAGTCCGGCTGTTTTTCATCTCAACCACACTTAAAATAACGAATGTTTTTAGGTTTATATAAAATAACGTTCGTGAAAATGTTGTTTTAGATTAGAAAAGTAAGTATAATAACGTTATTGTTTAATAGAAAATTATTTTTTGTTGGGGGAGCCGATTTTTATGTATGGAGTACCTAAGTCAAAACTAGCGAAAAAAATGATGTTACTTGGATCTGGAGAATTAGGAAAAGAAGTAATTATTGAAGCGCAACGATTAGGGATTGAAACGATTGCTGTCGACCGTTATGAAGGGGCTCCGGCGATGCAAGTAGCCCATCGTTTTCATGTCGTTAATATGCTAGATGCGGAGCAATTACGATCTGTGATTAAAGAAGAAAAACCTGACTTTATTGTTCCAGAAGTTGAAGCTATTCAAACCGATGTGCTTGTAGAATTAGAGAAGGAAGGGTTCAATGTTGTACCTACTGCTCGAGCGACAAAATTAACAATGGACCGTGAAGGAATTAGAAGGTTAGCTAGTGAGGAACTTGGTTTACCAACTGCTGGTTATGAATTTGCTGACTCTTTAGAAGAGTTAAAGGTAGCCGTTAGTAAGATAGGGACGCCTTGTGTGATCAAACCACTTATGAGTTCATCGGGAAAAGGGCAAAGTGTTTGCCGTAGTGAAGAAGAGGTTGAAACATCATGGAATTTGGCAATAGAAGGCGCTAGAGGGAAAAGTACAAGAGTAATAGTAGAAGAATTTATTAAATTTGATTCAGAGATTACGTTATTAACGGTACGTTCTGTTTCTGGTACATCCTACTGTCCTCCAATTGGACATGTACAAAAAGATGGAGACTATATACAGTCTTGGCAACCTCATCAAATGACAGAAGAGCAGGTAATGGAGTCGCAGGAAATTGCAAAGAAAATTACAGATGAACTTGGTGGATATGGCCTTTTTGGAGTGGAATTGTTTTTAACTAAAGACAAAGTCTATTTTAGCGAAGTATCACCAAGACCTCATGATACAGGCTTAGTAACATTAGCGACGCAAAATTTATCTGAATTTGCATTGCATGTTCGAGCTATCCTTGGTTTGCCGGTTACAGACATTCACCTTCTTTCACCAGGAGCTAGCCATGCTGTGAAAGCATGGGAAGAAAGTGACCAATATCAAATTGCTGGACTAGAAGAGGCTTTAGCTGTTCCGCAAACGCAAGCTCGGGTGTTTGGAAAGCCTGAAACAAAAGTTGGAAGAAGAATGGCCGTTGCATTAAGTACAGCTGAGACAGTAGAGGCTGCGTTAGATCGTGCTGGTGAAGCTGCTTCGAAAATTAAGATCGTCTACCATAATAAATAATTCATAGTTGGAACATGAGATGATGCAAGAAAGGTTTTAGACCTTTTTTGTATCATCTTTTTTATTTGCTTCAATATTAAATGATAAACAGGATAGGATAATGATATAAAGGAGCGAGGTGAGTGAGTTGAATAGAGTCATAATGATTTTTTTTGTTGTTGCTATCATTTTTGCTAAAGGAGAAATCAGCTTTGCTGAACAATTTGAATATCCGAATGATCATTTGTTAGTCAGTACGGATTGGGTTGAGGAACAGATGAAGACAGGAGATCTTTTTATTATTGATGTAAGAGCAGAAGGATTTGAAGATGGACATATTCCAACAGCGGCCCATTTACATATGGGAGAACTTGAAGATAAAACCCATCCCATTCAGGGCTTCTTAGTTTCAGAGCGAACGTTTGAAGAAGTGATGAATCGGCTAGGAGTACGGAATGAGCATACAATTGTAGTTTATGACGATGGAAAAGAAACATCAGCTGCGAGATTATTTTATGCATTAGAGTACTACGGTCATAAAGATGTACGCTTGCTTAATGGAGGATACAGAGCTTGGAGAGCTGACCAAAAAGACATCACGAAACTGAAAGTAGCTAAACCAAGAGGGCAATTCGATTCGACGGTGCAAGAAGAACTTATGGTTCATAAAGACCAGGTTAAACTTATGATAGGGAAAGATGGAGTAATTCTATTAGATGTACGTTCGCCAGAAGAGTATAACGGAACGAAGGTGTTAGCTAAACGGGGAGGGCATATTCCGACAGCAGTTAATGTAGAATGGAATCAGGTTTTAAATGAGACAAATGTTCCTTTATTTAAGTCATATCGCGATATTTCTTCTATTCTACAAGAGGCTGGGGTTACAAAAGAGAAAAAAATTATTGTTTATTGTCAAAAGGCAAACCGCGCTTCACATATGTATTTCACTTTGCGATTAATGGGCTATCCTAATATTTCAGTTTATGAAGGTTCGTGGGAAGAGTGGGGGAACGACCCTAACACACCTATATCCAATCCGACGGTTAAGTGAGTCGAATGTGGATGTAATGAAACTCTGAGTAAAAGAAAATAGGTTTAATATAGAGGTGAAGTGGTATACTTTCAATAGATAGGTTATTTTGTTGATTTATTTATTAAAAACTCTTGCTTTGTTTTTTTGATCGTGATATATTACTATTTGTCGCCACAAAAGCTCACTTTTTTACAAAAACAAACATAATTTTTGTTTAAGAAGTTGTTGCATTGATTTTTGTTTTGTGGTAAATTATTAAAAGTCGCGTTGAGTGACTAACGAGTTCTTTGAAAACTGAACAAAAGCCAAGCGAAAAGAGATACATGATATCTCGTTAATTTTTTCTCGTCATTTTATTAAAAATGATGAAGTATCGTTAGCGATACATTTTGAGCTAATCAGCTTACCATTTTTATGGAGAGTTTGATCCTGGCTCAGGACGAACGCTGGCGGCGTGCCTAATACATGCAAGTCG
>NZ_JAOANA010000036.1:0-22037 GCF_032335535.1 Alkalihalobacillus sp. MEB130 | reverse complement strand
CCATTTACCGGTGAGAAAAATAAGAAGAAATAAAGAAATTCTTTAGAATTAGTGAGTGAATGTGGTGCAGGCGGGAAACCCCTTCAGTGGGCCTTTTAGGCCAAGGCCGGTAAGAGAGGCTTTCAGCTGCAGAGCAAACCACCAGTTCACACTGGTGGTTTTGATTTTGCCTGCATATGAATTGTTCTAAATCTCGCAAACGGAAACGTTAATTCACCTGTCAGTAATGATAGTATTTTTACCTCAGAAGATTTTTGTATGTGAAAAGTTGGAAAAGTCGTGAGTTAAGTGACATTTTGCCCACTTAATACCGACTTTTTTCGCTTGTGTTAATAATAATTTAAGTTACGTTTTACATACTGTCCAATGAACTGACTTGAGGTCTGATGTATCTTTAGGTTAGTTGATATTTAAAATACGTCCCAAAAATCCAGTGGGTAAAAAATGAAGAGGTGAAAGACATGATTTTACAAAAAGCAGATATTGAATCCGTGTTAGTGAGCAATAGTACGACCCAGCAAATGTATATAAACGGGGAGTGGGTGTTTAGTGAATCCGGCCAAACGAGAGAGATTAGTAACCCCGCAAATGGTCAAATTATAGGAGTTGTAACTGAAGGAACAGTAGAAGATGCGAAAAAAGCAGTGAAGGCAGCGAAACAGGCGTTTTATGTGGATGGGTGGATGAACAGCAGAGCGCGGGATCGCTCAGAACTTCTTCTAAAAGTTGCGACTAAACTCGAAGATAGAAAAGAAGAATTTGCTTATTTGGATACATTGAATAACGGAAAAACGTTAAGAGAATCCGTGGCTGATGTAGAAGATGCAGTGAATCAATTACGATATTATGCCGGGCTAGCAACAAAGCCGCACGGCCAAACGTATGATGTGCCGGATGATATTCAAGCAATGGTCGTGAGAGAAGCGATCGGTGTGGTCGGCATCATTGTTCCTTGGAATTACCCGTTAGTTATGGCTAATCAAAAAATTGCTGCTGCACTAGCTGCTGGATGTTCTGTAATCGTAAAACCTGCTCAACAAACACCGCTATCTGTTATTCGTTTATTTGAAATCATTGATGAAGTAGGGTTTCCACCTGGTGTCGTGAATTTAGTGCTTGGATCAGGGAGCAAAGTAGGAGCAGAATTAGTAGCCAATCCTGATGTTGATAAGGTTTCTTTTACTGGTGGAACGGATACAGGAATTAAACTAATGAAATCCGCAGCTGATACGGTGAAAAAGATTAGCTTGGAGTTAGGCGGAAAATCTCCGAATATCGTTTTTGCGGATGCGGATTTTGATTCTGCCGTTGACTACGCTTTGTTTGCGATCTTTGCCAATCAAGGTCAAGTTTGTTCAGCGGGCTCTCGCCTTGTACTAGAAGAAAGTTTGTATGATACGTTTGTTCCTGAATTAGTGAAGCGAGCGAAGCAGATCAAGATAGGACCAGGTTGGCAAGAAGGCATTGAAATGGGGCCACTCGTTTCAGAAGATCATATGAACACGGTGCTAGATTATATTGAAATTGGAAAAAGCGAAGGAGCTACGTTGCTTTGCGGTGGAAACCGGATCGTTGAGGGTGACTTGAAAAACGGCTATTTTGTAGAGCCGACGATCTTTGGAGATACGACACCAAATATGAGAATTGTTCAGGAAGAGATTTTTGGTCCAGTATTGGTTATTCAAACGTTCAAAACAGAAGAAGAAGCTCTTGAGCTAGCCAATGGTACAGTATTTGGGTTGGCTGGTGCTGTCTTTACAAATGACGGAGCGAAAGCACATCGAGTCATTCGCCAATTGCGTGCTGGAATTACATGGATCAATACGTATCACCCGACGTTTAATGAAGCGCCTTGGGGTGGGTACAAACAAAGCGGAATTGGAAGAGACCTTGGTACGTACGGGTTTGAAGAATATTTAGAAGTGAAACAAATTAACGTGAACCTTAAAGTAGAGCCATCTGGATTTTTTGAAGGGAACTAACGAATATGAGAAGTTTTGATGTTATTGTCATTGGAGCTGGTGTAATTGGATCAAGTGTTGCCTACCATTTGGCAAAGAAAGGGCTTGAGGTTGCACTTATTGAAAAAGGCGGTGTTGCATCAGGTACTTCGAGCAGGTGTGATGCCGTAGCGTTAATTTGTGATAAAAAACCGGGGATTGATACAGAAATCGGATTCGCGAGCATTCAACTATTTAAACAATTAGCGAAAGAATTTTCAGTTGATTTTGAATTTGCTTCTCGAGGAAGTCTATATGTCTGTGAAACCGACAAAGAATTAGACATTGCTAGAGGGTATGTTACTCAACAGGCTAATGACGGCTATGATATGCGGATGGTTGACAAACATGAACTGCAGCAAATCGAACCCTATTTAGCCGATGATCTAGTTGGTGGAATCTGGACAGAAGTAGACTCTTCGATGAATCCTTATAAATTGTGTTATGCGTTTGTGGAAGAAGGGAAAAAGCTCGGCTTGAAAGTGTACGATTATCATTCTGTACAAAACATTACCCTTGATCATCAGGGGCGAGTCGAGAGTGTGGTAACCGACCAAGGTGTCTTTCAGACGAAGAGGGTCGTAAATTGTGCCGGCGTTTGGTCTCCTAAGCTAGCAGAAATGGTTGGAGTTCATATTCCGATCAAACCTAGAAAAGGCATGGTTTTAATTTCAGAAAGAACGCCTTTAAAGGTGGCAAGTCAAAAAGTTCATGAATTTGGTTACATGTTATCCAAATTTGAAGATATACGTTTTAAAAGAGATGTAAGCGAATTAGTAGAAAAGCACAATGTTGCTTTCACGATAGAACCGACCGATGCTAGTAATTTTTTAGTCGGAGGACATAGGGAATTTAGAGGATACGATATTCGTTCAGAAGTGGAAGTTATGCGGGCGATAGCAGAAAGAGCGATTCGCTTCCTACCAGTGTTAAAAGAGCTGAATTGTATTCGAGCATATGCGGGAGTGCGACCATGGGTGGAAGATCACCTCCCAATTGTGTCAGAAGTAGAAGAAGTACCTGGGTTTTATATCGCAAGTGGTCACGAAGGAGACGGAATTAGCATGTCTCCTATTACAGGAAGAATGGTTGCTCAGCTTATTACCGGAGAGCCAACAGACTTTAACATTGATAAATTGAATTTTTCGAGATACAAGAAAAACGAAGCGGCCATTAGTTAAAAAAGAAAAAAATAGTTACTAATAGGAGGAATTCAAATGATCACAGCACCAAAAGGACTTGTTGTCCCATTAATCACACCATTCCATGAGGATGAAAGTATTGATTTCCAGGCTTATAAGTACGTCATTGATTTTCAAGTCGAAAGTGGAATTCATGGTCTTTTAGTTGGAGGAACAACAGGAGAGTACCATGTGATGTCCGTAGAAGAGCGTAAAGCGTTAATCAAAGCAGGGTGTGAATATGCAGCAGGAAGAGTGCCTGTTATGGCAGGTGTTGGCTGCTCAACAGCTAAGGAAACAATCGAACTTGCCAACTATGCAGCAGATTGCGGAGCTACATGGGGATTAGTTTTGCCTCCTTTTTATCATAAGACAAGTGAAGAAGGAATTCGTGAATTTTACAAGGAAATAGCGGCAAAATCCAATGTTGGCATTGTCATTTACAATTATCCAGGAGCAACAAATGTTAGCATTTCTCCTGAGATGATTTATGAATTAAGTCAGGAAGAAAACATTGTCAGCGTGAAAGAATCGGCTGATTTTGGTCACTTATGTGAGGTGGTCGCTTTGACGAAGGATGTGGAAAACTTCACTGTCTTTACAGGTGAGGAACACTTCATTCTTCCTACTTTCACCGTTGGAGGCCAGGGTGCTTTTGGAATCCTGATCAATTTAATTCCTAAAGAAATGGTAAAACTTTACGAACTAGTAGCAGAGAAGAAGGACTTGCAAGCAGCTCGTGAGTTGAATCATAAACTATCAGGCATTTACGGCTTAATGGAGGCAGAAGGCAATCCTTACCCAGGACCAGTAAAAGCCGGGATGGACATGATCGGAATCAAAGGTGGAAAAGTGAGAAAGCCTTTAACACAACCTACTACTGAGTTAAAAGCAAAGATCAAAGAGCAATTAATTCAGTTAGGGTATGAAGTGGAATCAGCAGAGAAAATCTCTCAGTAAAACGAAAACGAATAGGCCGTTTCAGAGAATACAGCTGTATTCTCTGAAACGATAAGGAGGACGAACAATGAGCTCGGAAGTATTGACCAATGATAGGGAATACGGCTATTTAGGAAATGAACATAAAAGCAATATCATTACAATGAAAAAAGGTCAGTATGTAGCGGGATATTCCGTTGGGATCCTCTATTTAGATGAATGCTGGTACCCTGTATTACCAGGAAATGTCGCCAATTTGAGCACGTATGATTTTCCTGTTAGGTTAAAGGTCGTGCCAAATTGCAACCAAGAAAGAATTCATGTCGGTGATCCAACGTTACTAGATGATATTATCAAAGCTGCAAAAGAATTCGAAGCAGAAGGTGCACGTGCGATCTGCGCGGCTTGTGGATTTTTCGGGAATTTTCAAGATAAGGTAGCGGCAGCTGTTGATATTCCAGTCTATCTTTCAAGTGTTGTTCAAGTTCCTTGGATTAAAACAGGGTTAAAGCCTCATCAAAAAATTGGGATGTTAACGGCAGATGCTCATGGGATTACTCCTGATTTATTTAAAAGCTGTGGAATCGAGGATCCCAGTAGTTGTGTTGTACGAGATTTAGGGAGGTTACCTGAATTTTCGGCGATCATCGAAAGCAGAGGTTCGTTTGATAATGAAAAAGTGAGAAGAGAAGTAGTAGAAGCAGCAGTTACGATGGTGAATGAGAATCCGGACATTGGAGCGATTTTATTAGAATGCAGTGATTTACCTCCATATGCAGCTGATATTCAAAGAGCGGTAAAACTTCCGGTTTTCGATTTTATTACGATGATTCGATGGGCTCATTTTGCGACTAGCCAAAGACCTTATCATGGCTTTATCTAAAAGGTTGTTTCGTACAGATTGTAATAGGTTCATTCTCATAGTGAAATGGAAAGCAATGAACGAACACGCTACTTTTACTCACAAAGGATGCCAAAAAAGTCATCTAACAATAGGAAGGTAACATGTAGTCTGAAATTGGAAAAACATCGTCATCGGATTCTCTGATGTGCTACTCTACGCTGAGACATTACCGTTCTCATCTGCGTAAAAATAGTTGGTTGCACATCTATTTTACGCAGATGTGAATGTGGTGTCTTTTTTACTTGGAAACATCTTACTTATGACTACAATCGAGCTAATTTTAATAGCACTGGAGGAGGAAGTCCATGTCTTGTGATCAAACCGTAATATGTAGGTGTGAAGAAGTCACGATGAGTGAAATTCAAGAAACTGCTAATCGCTATAAATGTTCGTCTCGTGAAGTGAAACTTAGAACACGTGCGGGAATGGGACCGTGTGGAGGGCGTACTTGTCGTAGCATGATCGATCGGTTGGTTGAGCAAGTAGGTGGACCGTCAGTATCACATGAAGTGCCCCTTAGCTATCGGCCTCCTGTCCGCCCGATATCATTTGGCGTGTTAGGAGGAGAGGCAAAATGAAATCAATGAGAGTTGAACATCACCCTATTCTCGGGGATATGGAAAAACAGCAACGAGTTACCATTTATTTTGACAATCAACCATATGAGGCATACAAAGGAGATACGATTGCTTCTGCCTTACTTGCATCAGGTGTTCGGACGCTTCGAGTTCATGAAGACAAGGAGACGCCTCGTGGAATTTACTGCAATATTGGTCATTGCTTTGAATGCCGCGTAACCGTAAACGGTGTGAATACGGTTCGTGCTTGTGTCACTTCTGTAGAAGAGAATATGGTGATTGAATCAGGTAAATCATTTGCGACCTCTTCTCAAAAAGGAGGCCAGCTATGATTGATTTAGTGATTGTAGGTGCCGGACCTGCTGGCTTAGGTGCAGCGATTGCTGCTGCAGAAAATGGATTAGAAGTCGTTATTTTAGATGAATTTGTCAAGCCTGGAGGACGGTTATTAGGACAGTTGCACGAAGAGCCTGATGGTAGATGGGAAAACGGAATTGTTGAAGCGCAAAAACTGTATGACTGTGCTGCTCGACTAGGAGTAACAATTCTATGTGGTGTCTCGGTTTATGATTTGCAACAAGTAAACAATGGCTGGTGTGTGTATACGACGAAACAGCCGTTTGAGTCTAAATGTTTACTACTTGCGACAGGAGCATCAGAAACGCCTATTCCGATTCCGGGTTGGACGCTTCCGGGGGTGATGTCGATTGGTGCAGCTCAAGTGATGGGAAACGTTCATCGCGTTAAACCTGGAGAAAAAGGGATTATTATAGGCGTGAACGTCTTGAGTGTTGCGATTGCGAGGGAACTCCAATTATGTGGTGTGCATATTGAGGGAATTATGCTTCCGAAGCAAAGCCTCGTATCAGGGGATGCTTCTAAGCCTGAGGCGATGATGGAATCATTATTGCGGTTATCCCATCTAGCTCCTTCACCGTTTATTCGTTTTGGCGGAAAGTGGGTCAGTCCAAAACTTGGTACGCTATTGTATCCGAGAAATGGATTTAAGATGTGGGACATCCCGATTCAGCTAAGGAAGACAGCTCTTGAAATTGTAGGTGACAAACAAGTTGAAGGTGTACGTGTTGCAGACATTTCTGCTACTGGAGAGGTTATTCCTGGCAAAGAAAAAGTCGTATCCGCTGATTTTGTTTGTATTGCTGGGGGGCTTACACCTCTGTCTGAGCTTGCTTCTGTCGCTGGTTGCACGTTCTGCTATGTTCCGGAACTTGGTGGTCACATTCCTTTACATAATGAATACATGCAAACGAATGTAGATGGATTATATGTTGCGGGCAATATTACTGGCGTTGAAAGTGCTAAGGTGGCGAGGGCTCAAGGGACAGTGGCTGGTCTGTCTATTTCACGTGAACTACATGCCCTTCAGGACACAGCGGACGATTTCGTTCATGCAGCCGTTATGAAAGTGAAAGAAACAAGACGAAATGCACTAATTCAATTCCAACCAGGCATCGAAGAAGCGCGTAAGGCCCTCTACGAAAAGTATGAGGAACAAGCTGGAAAACCAATCTCTATATAATGGTCAAAACATTATGTATGGATCAAACTGTTTGGAGGATTTTAAAATGAAGGTATTAGTTATTGTAGCGCATCCGAATATTGAGAACTCAAGCGTCAATCAGACTTGGCTTGAAGAACTTAAAAAGAATTCAGCCATTACGGTTCATGAACTTTACAAAGAATATCCACATGAAAACATTGATGTTAAAAGAGAACAAATATTATGTGAAGAGCATGACCGGATTGTTTGGCAGTTCCCTTTTTATTGGTATAGCTGTCCTCCACTTATGAAAAAGTGGGAAGATGAAGTCTTGACGCACGGTTGGGCTTATGGGTCAGAAGGAAATAAGCTGCACAACAAAGAACTGATTTTAGCCGTATCAACGGGGAGTGCTAAAGAAAGGTACCAAGCTGGAGGGCGAAACCAATATTCAATGAGTGAACTTTTGAAGCCTTTTCAAGCTACTAGTAATTTAATAGGAACGACATTTCTACCAGCCTTTGTATTTAACGGCGCATACACGACTACTAAAGAAGAAATAAGAGAAAGTGCGAAGAGATATGTAAGGTATATTCTTTCTACACATCAGGTTACGTAAATAGGAGCAGTCGGATGTTTCCGGTATTTAAGGAACATCCGTTTTTGCGTGTATAAGTAAGGAGACGGTAATGAACCTATCATGGTGCAAGAGTGTTGCATCATTTCTCGTTCCTATTTAACAGTGTGTCTAATGAAGAAAAAGGAGTGACTGCCTATACTTAAGGTACATTACATTAGAGAGGAAGATGAACATGATTATTGGTGTACCTAGAGAAATAAAAAATAATGAAAACCGTGTAGCGCTGACGCCGGCTGGGGTATTGTCATTTGTGAATGCGGGTCATAAAGTACTAATGGAGAGGAACGCCGGGGTGGGCAGTGGTTTTACAAATGAAGATTATAGTAGTGCTGGTGCAGAGATCATGGAATATGCGAAAGATGTCTGGGCGAATGCTGAAATGATCATGAAAGTAAAAGAACCTCTTTCAAGTGAATATAGTTATTTTCGTGAAGGGTTAATCTTATTTACGTATTTACACTTAGCCGCTGAGCCAAGTTTGGCTCAAGCACTGAAGGACAGTGGAGTGATCGCTGTAGCCTATGAAACAGTCGAGGCAAACCGCACCCTTCCACTGCTTACTCCGATGAGTGAAGTCGCGGGACGAATGGCAGCTCAAATTGGCTCTCAATTTTTACAAAAATCAAACGGTGGGAAAGGAATTCTACTGGCCGGTGTACCAGGTGTTAGCCGCGGCAAAGTGACGATCATTGGAGGAGGAGTTGTCGGAACAAATGCAGCCAAGATTGCGATTGGTTTAGGAGCAGATGTTACGATTATGGATTTAAGTGCCGAGAGATTGCGTCAATTAGATGATATTTTTGGGAATCAAATTAAAACGTTAATGTCGAATCCTTTAAACATTGCCGAAGCTGTAGCTGAAGCGGATCTCTTAATTGGTGCTGTCCTCATTCCCGGTGCAAAAGCTCCAAAACTCGTAACCGAAGAAATGATCAAATCCATGAAACTAGGATCTGTCGTTGTAGATGTAGCGATTGACCAAGGTGGTATTGTCGAGACAGTTGACCGTATTACAACGCATGATAACCCAATCTATGAAAAACACGGCGTTGTCCATTACGCAGTGGCAAATATGCCAGGAGCAGTCCCAAGAACATCGACGATTGCGCTAACAAATGTGACGGTTCCGTACGCATTGCAGATTGCAAACAAAGGTGTACATCAAGCGATTTCCGATAATCATTCCTTGAAATCAGGGTTAAATGTAGCAAATGGAGAAATCACATACGAAGCTGTAGCGAGAGATCTTGGATATGATTTTGTTTCACCGGAGAAGGTTTTTGAGAAGGAACTAACCGTTTATTAGAAATGGATAGCTGAACTGCCCCCTGTCTACTTGACAGGGGGCAATTCAATTATTTCATTGTGATATGGCAGGGATAGAAAAAGGTAAATGCAACTACCTTTTCGGTCCCCCACCATTACCGCCACCATTATTTCCGCCGTTATTGTTGCCGTTTCCTCTCGGTTTTTCGGCCACTGGTTCTTCTTCAACGACAGGTTGAGGTTCCATAACCGGTTCTTCTTTTATTGGTTCCGGATCTGTTGGTGGTTCCGGTTCCGTAACGATTGGTTCTGAAACAGGTTGATTTACAGGGATGAATAAAACTTGTCCAATAAATAACGAGTCAGATGTTAAGTTGTTCGCGGACTTAATAGCGTCGACTGTTGTACCATATTGAAGAGATAGTCTCCATAACGTATCACCTGAAACTACGGTGTGATAGGACCCTTTGATTGGAGTAATCTCTTCTTTCGTACCATTTTCGATCATGTCGTGACGGTATAAATCCCATTGATCCATGAGTTTGCCGACGACATCTCGATAATAATCTCCGCCTAAGTGATTGTACCCAGCGTTCGCAATATCATAAAGATATTCCTTTGAAGCATCCTTTGCATCCCAGCCGTTTGATATTCTATTTTGATAGTTTTCGATAGCAAAACGATAGCGTTGATTGACTAATAGAGTACCAGTTAAGAATTGTACAGAATGCTCATAGGAATCGAACTTACGGTACCAATTATCTCGTCTTTGAGTTTCGTCAAATACGATCCGATCCGATCCGTAGTTTGCGATTACAGGTATTGCTCTATCAAAATCTTCATCAGGCTGCCCTTTTAACTGCCATGCATTTGGTGGATTAAATCCCCACACTTTAATACCGAAAAGGTTGTTTGCAAAGTGGGCTGTTCTAGTTGTTCCATAGCCACTTTCGATAATAGACATACCGATAATCGCACTGGCAGGCATGCCATATTGTTTTCCTGCCTGAACTCCGTACTCCGTAATTTGATTCACGAAGGCTTCTCTTTCTTGTTCCGTAGGTGCTTGAATTCTACCTAAATACGCATGAGAGTTTCTTCCTAATTCTGCATCTTCAAACGGAAGAGGACGAAACAGGCTAGAAACCTCTTTTGTTGTTTGTCCATGCACAATAAAAGAAGGCTGTAAAACTCCTAAACTAAGAAAAGCAACAATGATAACAGCAATTGTCATTCTATTAATTACCATATGAAAACCCCTTAAATAAAATAATCACGCTTAAAAGAAGCGCTAAGGCTAATTATAATTAATTAATAGATATTGCCTAGTAGCGAAAAATTGGAAGTTTCATAGCATGGTATTTTAAGATTGGAAAAATGAAGTAGAAATGCTGTCAGTAAAAACTAATCTGTAACCAAATTTATGGCAGTTCTATATAGAAGGAAACTTGGCGGAGGCCTGCGTTTTCATGATGTCGGTGAAAGACAAATGAGGGCAGGGGGGCAGGAGGAATGTCTTTCATAGAGAGGATGAAAGACAAATGAGGGCAGGGAGGCAGGGGGAATGTCTTTCATAGAGGTGATGAAAGACAAATGAGAGCAGGGAGGCAGGGGAACTGTTTTTCGTTGAGCTGATGAAAGACAAATTAGACTAGAAAATCAGAAGTTTAAAAGTGAAAGTCATTTGAAGCAATCTGCTAGAGATAAACATGTAATCAGGCTCCTTCGCAGGCTTAAGCACTAATCAGGAGCCTTTTATTTCGTTTAGCGTTTATCGGTTAATCTTCTCTTTGTATTTCTTCAATTTATACATGACTGATGGCTGACTAATGCCTAGAACCTCAGCCATTTCGTACGTTGTTTTGCATTGCGTGTAAGCTTTAGAAAGAAGGTGGATTTCCACTTCTTCCAATGCTTCTTTTAGACTTTTGCTTTCTGCATGTTCTTGTTCGTAGTGGGATGTATAATCAACAGCTTCTTTCATGTTTACTTGAAGCTCATAGGGAAGGTGCTCTGGTGCGATTATTGGATCCTCAATCGTTAAAATAAGACGTTCGAGTAAATTTTCCATTTCTCGTACATTGCCTGGCCAGTCATAATGAATCAAACTATCATAGGTTGTAGGGTGTAATTTCTTCGTGACATTGTATTTTTTATTCATTAATTTTAAATAATGCTGTAAGAGAATCATAATATCATCTTGTCTTTCTCGGAGAGACGGAATTTGTATCGGAATGACATTTAATCGATAATACAAATCGAGCCTGAATGTTCCTTCATCAACCATTTTTTTTAATTGTTGATTCGTCGCAGTTATCAATCTGAAGTTCACATGACGTTCTTCTTTTCCTCCGACCTTCGTGAGTTTCTTCTCTTGTAAGACTCTTAATAATTTCACTTGAATGGCAAGAGGTAATTCTCCGATTTCATCTAAGAAGAGGGTGCCTTGATCGGCTTGTTCAATTAAGCCTTTTTTTCCTGATTTATGTGCCCCTGTGAAAGAGCCGGGTTCGTATCCAAACATTTCAGATTCAAACAAAGTCTCTGGAATCGTACTACAGTTGACTTCAATGAAAGGTTCTTTATGACGCTCGCTTTGGTCATGTATAAAACGAGCAAGTGTGCTTTTTCCTACTCCAGATTCTCCACTAAATAAAATCGTTGCATCGGTTTGTGCGACTCGCTGAATGGTCGTAAACATATGCTGCATAATCGAGCTTCGAAATAAAATAGGATGGTGACTCGCTTCTTTTACCCGTAATTCCTCTACCTCTGTTTGAAATCCAACAATCTTAGATTGTAATTGTTCATATTGTTCTTGAAGTTTCACAATTTCTGTTTGGTCTTGACTATAACTAATCGCTCTCACTAATTGACCAGCCTGATTAAAGACGGGATAACCAGTTGACATCACGACGCGGCCTGATTTGGTATGTTGCATAATCCTTACTTCTTTTTGTTCTTTTAAAACGAGTGCATTAATGGAAGGGGAGAGGACACCATTTTTCTCCAATTCATAGACGGATTTTCCGACATACGAATCGGCCTCTATCCCATACATCTTCCAATGATCTGGGTTTGATCTGATGATAATTCCGTGTTCATCGGTAATCGTGATGTTGTTATTTGAAGTCTCAATAATTTTGTCTAGTTCTAATAATATTTCTTGCTCCAAAAAAGCCCTCCTCTAAGCATAGATCTATTTGATTTAATTTTTAATTAAATTTTCGGAAAAATCAACAATTAAATCAAATAAAGAAGTCATTTAAACAAAAATTAAATCGAATAGATTAAAAAAAGCGATAAAAGCTTCGGGGAGAAGTTGGCACATAAATTGCATTAGTTATAGTAGTTAATCCATTTAGAAAGGAGTTAGAAAAATGAGGGATCAAATTCAAGAGTTAGAAGAGTTAGATAAAAAGCACTTTCTTCATCCGAATTCAGCGATCCAACAACAGCAGCAGCAAGGCCCAGGGTTTATTTTTACAAAAGGAAAAGGTGTATTTCTAGAAGATATCAAAGGCAACTGTGTGATGGATGGAATGTCCTCTTTATGGAATGTAAACATCGGTCATGGCCGAGAAGAGATGGGTGAAGTAGCAAAAGAGCAAATGTCGAAACTGGCGTTTAGTTCGTGTTTTGCGACTTTTAGCAATGAGCCTGCCATCAAGTTGGCTGCGAAACTAGCAGAAATAGCACCGGGGCATTTAACAGCAACATTTTTTACTTCTGGAGGTTCTGAATCAAATGATACAGCTTATAAACTAGCTCGCCATTATTGGATTCTTAAAGGGCATCCACAGAAGCAAAAAATCATTACGAGATCAAAATCCTATCACGGTGTGGCCATGGGAGCAACAAGTGCAACTGGATTAAAGCCATTTCGAGATTTTACGAATTCACTAGCTCCAGATTTTCATTATGTTGATCATTTCTCTTCTTCAGCATTAAGGGATTTAATTGAGGCGGAAGGAGCCGAGACGATCGCTGCTTTTGTTGCTGAGCCTGTTCAAGGAGCTGGTGGGGTTCACATTGCACCTGCTAATTACTTCAAAGAAGTGCGAGAAATCTGTGATCAATATAACATTTTGTTCATCACAGATGAAGTGATCACTGGTTTCGGACGCACTGGAACGTATTTTGGAATTGAACATTACGGAGTTGTACCTGATATGATGTGCTTCGCAAAAGGAGTAACGAGTGGTTATGCTCAGCTTGGTGGTGTCATGATTTCACAACCAATGCATCAAGATTTCGCGGAGCTTTCAACTGGTACTCTTTTGCACGGATATACGTACAGTGGTCACGCGATGGCTTGTAGCGTTGCTCTTAAGAATATTGAGATTATCGAAAATGAGAACTTAATTGACAATGCGAAGCAAATGGGAGTGGAATTGCTTGAAGAATTTAAAAAGCTACAAAGCAAACATAAAATCATCGGAGAAGTTCGAGCTCTTGGGTTAATGGGGGCTGTTGAAATCGTTAAAGATCAGGCTAAAAATGAAAGATTTGAAACTCCTTTAGCTCCGCTTATCGTAATGGAAGCAGCAAAACGAGGATTAGTCATACGATCCGTAGTCTTTGATGGATTGGATACACTTGTTTTTGCTCCCCCATTAGTTATCACCAAAGACGAGATCAAGCAGATGATGGGCGTCCTTTCTGATACCTTGTCGGTGATAGAGAAGAAAATAGACAAAAGCTTCGTTTGAAATACATGTAGAGAAAGGAGATGATGGGATGAAGAAACATTTATTTATTAATGGTAAATGGTTAGAGGCAACACACTATACGTCGCTTTTAGCTCCATACGATCAAGAAGAAATAGCGCAAGTGGCATCTGCAAATGAGGCAGAGGTCGATCTTGCCTTAGAGGCAGCGTACAAAGCAAGAAAGGTCATGGCCAAAATGCCGAGTCACAAACGGGCTTCAATCCTAGAAAAAGTAGCATCATTACTTGATGAAAGAGCCAATGAAGCAGCAGAGCTCATTGCTATTGAAGCAGCGAAGCCAATCATGATTGCACTAGGTGAGGTTCAGCGAACGGTTCAAACGTATAAATTTGCCGCCGAAGAAGCGAAACGAATCCAGGGAGAAACGTTGCAGCTTGATGCAGCACCTGGTGGTGAGGGGAGAGTGGCTTACACCGTTCAAGAAGCAATTGGCGTGATTGGAGCCATTACTCCGTTTAATTTTCCGATGAATCTAGTTGCACACAAGGTAGGACCTGCTATTGCAGCTGGAAACACAGTCGTGTTAAAACCGGCAAACCAGACGCCATTATCTGCTTTTTTCATCGCGGAATTGTTTCATGAGGCAGGTTTACCAAGTGGAGCATTGAATGTTGTGACAGGTAGTGGGTCGCTAATTGGAGAAAAGATTGTAAAAGATGAGAGAGTGAGTAAAATTTCATTTACCGGAAGTCCTGCAGTGGGCATTGGCATTCGAAACAAAGCAGGCTTAAAGAGGGTTACGCTTGAATTAGGATCTAATGCAGCGGTCATTATTGATCGAGGTGTAGATATTGATAAAATAATCTCTAGATGTGTAACAGGTGCTTTCTCGTTTCAAGGTCAAGTTTGCATTTCCTTACAACGCATTTACGTTGTGGAAGAAATGTATCAATCGTTCGTAGAGAGATTCATAGAACAAACTAAACAGCTCAAAATTGGCAACCCATTAGAGGCAACAACAGAAATCTCGGCTCTAATTAGTCCTAAGGATGTAGACCGAACGCTGAATTGGATTAAAGAGGCGGAGTCGCATGGTGCCGAAATTGCTGCAGGGGGAACTACAATTGAAAATGTGTTACTTCCAACCATTCTTCTGAATGTCGAATCTTCGCAAAAAGTCTCCTGTCAAGAAGTATTCGCGCCAATCGTTTTAATCAACAAAGTCAAAGATGTAAATGAAGCGATCGAAGCAGTTAATGACTCGAACTATGGGTTGCAAGCAGGTATTTACACTGATAATATTCACACTGCTTTAGACGCAGCTGAGAATCTACATGTTGGTGGCGTGTTAATCAATGATATTCCAACGTTCCGTGTTGATCATATGCCTTATGGCGGGGTGAAAGAAAGCGGAGTAGGACGTGAGGGTGTGAAGTATGCAATCGAAGAAATGACAGAAAAGAAGCTAGTCATTTTTAATCGTAATTAACCCCATAAGAGAGACACTTTTTTATTTCCGAGAGATGGAGAGAACAGAAAAAGGAAAATTGAAAAGTGGAAAGGTAGTGTTTTTTTGCAAAATCAAAAACAAGAGCTTAATAGGGTGTTATCGCGTATCGATGTATTTGTTCTTTCAGTTGGTGCTATGCTTGGCTGGGGCTGGGTCGTCTTGTCTCAAAACTGGTTAACATCAGCAGGTTCGCTTGGTACGATCTTAGCTTTTATGATTGGAGGATTACTCGTAACATTTGTCGGACTTACATATGCTGAACTCGCATCAGCTATGCCGAAAGTCGGCGGAGAGCACGTCTACGTTCATCGGGCGATGGGAGATAAAGCTGCATTCCTTGCTTCTTGGGCAATTACGTTAGGCTATGTGTCGGTAGTAGCTTTTGAAGCAGTGGCATTACCTACCGTGATCGAGTATATTTTCCCTAATTACCAGGTTGGTTACATGTGGACCATTGCTGGATGGGATGTGTATGCATCATGGGTGTTAGTGGGGGTAGGAGGATCGCTTTTTGTGATGGCGATCAATTATTTCGGTTTAAAACCAGCTGCGAAAATTCAAGTCATTCTAACAGCTAGTGTCCTTTTGATTGGTTTGATGCTTGTATTCGGTTCGGCAATTGGTGGAGACGCAGCTAATTTTCAACCATTCTTTGCCAATGGTGCTACTGGAATTATGGCTGTATTAATAATGGTTCCGTTTCTCTTTATTGGCTTTGATGTTATTCCGCAAACGGCTGAAGAAGCCAATGTTCCGCCAAGAGATATCGGAAAATTATTAATCTTCTCAGTAGTGTGTGCGATCGTCTTCTACATATTAATTGCAATTGGAGTCGCTTCTGCTCTAGATGCCACTGCGCTTTCTGTCACCCAGTTAGCTACGGCAGATTCAATGACTATTCTATTTGGCTCGTCATTTTTTGGGAACTTGCTTGTCGTAGGTGGAGTAGCGGGAATCATTACGAGCTGGAATGCTTTTATCATAGGAGGAAGTCGAGTCATGTTTGCGATGGCACAATCTGGAATGCTACCAGAATGGTTTGGTCGACTTCATCCGAAATACAAAACCCCGTCTAATGCCATTCTTTTCATTGGAGCATTAGCCGTTGTGAGTCCTTTGCTTGGTCGCCCAGCACTCGTCTGGTTTGTTAATAGTGGAGGTCCAGCTATCGTGATTGCTTATTTACTAGTAGCTATTTCGTTTGTGATTCTACGAAAAAGAGAACCGAGTATGGAACGACCATATAAATCAGGAAAAACATCGCTCGTAGGCTGGGTCGCATTAGTTTTAAGCATTGGTTTCCTAATTATTTACTTACCAGGAATGCCGGCTGCGCTAGCAGGTCCTGAGTGGGTTATTTTCAGTGGTTGGTTCTTGATTGGACTTTACTTTTTTATTCAAATGTGTAAAGGAAAGTATCAGGGGAATGCGCATCAAGAGGCTGAACAGGGAAAGAAGAGGAAATCTGTATAAGAGGAATTCTATGTGTATGGAAGGTGCTTTTGCTTAGGCGAAAGCACCTTTCTTTTATGAAGAAATCTTTTTTAATAAAGTGACAAAATATACTCCGTATTTATCCGATATCATGCTTTTGCAACCTGGATTTATTAAAGAGTTCAAAGATAATTGAAAGGATATCAGCTTTAATAAGTTATAATTTTGTGTTAATATGAACGTGTTCATGAAGTAAACTTGTTCATAAAATGAGCAAGTTCAACGAGTGGTTTTAGTATGAAATAGAAATAGAAAATGAGGGAGGGTTGCACGGAAAAAGGGACTGATGGTTAATGGTGTTCCTTAAGAAAAGCTATGAAACTATTTTTAAAACTAACAGGAGGTATGTGAACAACATGAATCATTCTAGAGTGGAGAAATCAATTTTTTGGCCATCATTGCTTTTAATTGTTATGGTCACGTTATTATTAGTTATTTTTCGAGAAACGGCAGGACCAGTCGTATCGGATATGATGACTGGGATTACCTACCGATTAGATTGGGCATTTGAATTCTTAACGATTGGATTATTTATTGTTTTACTTTGGTTAATGGTGGGGAGGTACGGAAGAGTTAAGCTTGGAGATCAACACGACGTACCAGAGTTTTCTAGGTTCAGCTGGGGAGGCATGTTATTTACAGCGAGTATGGGAACAAGTATTATGTTTTGGTCAATTGTTGAACCGATTTATTATTATACTTGGCCTCCGTTTGGATTGGAAGCAGAGTCAAGTTCTGCTGCTGAATATGCTGTAAGCTATGGCTTATTTCACTGGGGCATTTCTGCATGGGCGTTATATGCATTGCCTGCTGTAGTGATGGCGTATAGTTTTTATGTTAAGAAGAACGCGTCATTAAAAATCAGTGCTGCCTGCCGAGGTGTACTTGGAAAACATGCCGATGGTTTTTTAGGAAAGACGATTGATGTGCTAGTTATATGGAGTATGATTGGTGGACTTGGCACATCACTAGGTCTTGGTGTACCAATGGTAGCTGCCGTTCTTGGAAACTTGGTTGGGGTTGAACAGTCTTTATGGTTAAATATTGTCATTATTATTATTTGGACATTTATTTTCAGCTTTAGTGCGTATTTTGGTTTGTACAAAGGAATTCGGAAGCTAAGTGATTATAACGTATATATGGCGTTAGGTCTTGCATTATTTGTTATCATCGTTGGACCTACCCTGTTTTTACTTTCTTATTTCACCAATAGTTTAGGGATTATGCTTGATAACTTCTGGATGATGAGTTTGTACACGGATCCGATTCACCAAAGTGGATTTCCACAAGCATGGACCGTGTTCTATTGGGCTTGGTTTGCAGCGACGGCGCCGTTTATTGGTATTTTCGTAGCTCGTATTTCTAAAGGAAGAAGTATTCGAGAGCTTGTGTTTAACGTGTTATTATGGGGTTCACTTGGAAGTTGGTTATATTTTGGTGTCTTCGGTGGGTATGCGATGGATTTACAGTTAACTGGAAAGCTGAATCTAGCGCAAATTCAAGCAGAACAAGGGGATACATCTGTCATTGTTGCTGTTCTGAATTCATTGCCTATGCCTGTTCTTGTTTCCGTGTTCTTTCTTATTTTAGGATTTGTTTTCTTAGCGACTTCTTTGGACTCAGCAAGTTATGTGATCGCAAGTGTAGCTACGAAAAATTTATCGGAAAATGGAGAGCCTGCTCGTTGGCACCGCCTTATGTGGGGGATTTTGCTTTCGACATTAGCAATTAGTCTTACCATTGCAGGAGGATTAAGTGTTGTACAAACCTCATCTGTATTAGTTGCAGTTCCAGTATTGATCATGTATGTTCTTATGACAATCTCTTTACTGAAATGGCTAAAGCAAGATGAATCGATCCATGTTTATGTGAAAAACGAGACAGAAGGGAAGTAAGTAATGAGTGCAGGACGCAAAGATATTCAGCGTGCGAGAATGTGGCGATATTTTTTAGATGCTGCAACGGAGGTAATTGAAGAAGAAGGAACTAAAAATGTAACGATTCGTAAAATTGCTGAGCGAGCAGGGTTCACCAGCTCAACAGCGTACAATTATTTCAAAGATTTATCGCATTTGAAGTTTTTTGCTGCGATGCGATTTACGACCGATTATTTAAACGAGCTACCTTCCTTTATGGATAAAGGGACAAACCAAATAGAAAAATGGTTATATTCGTGGGAGTGCTTTTGTAAGCATTCCTTCGAGCAACCAGAAATCTATTCGCTTATTTTTATGGATAATTTAGGGACGCAGCCTCAAACCCTTTTAGATGATTATTACAAGATATTTAAAGAAGAATTAATCGGTTTACCGGAACAAATTAAACCGATTATTATGGAGCACAGTTTTGCGAAGCGAAGTGCATTATATATCCAAAGTGCCGTGAGCGAAGGGTTTATTAAAGAAGAAAATATTGATCTTATTGCGGAAATGACACTGATGATTTGGAAAGGAATGATGAATACTTTTATGAATCAACGACGTGAATACACAAAAGAAGAAGCGATACGTCGTACACTGTATTTCATTGAAGAATGTGTCATGAATGTAATTGAACAGGATAAACGGGGAGAGATTACGTTTTCTCCTCAAATATAATTGAATTTTTTATAGAGAGGATGACCATCATTGGTTTTTAACATCAAAGATTCAAAAGAACGGAAAATAATAAGGGACTTCCCAAATAAGGTCCAAAAGATAGACCATGTATGGATCCCAATGTCAGACGGAAAGAAGCTGGCAGCAACGATCTGGCTTCCGGAAGATGCTGAAGAACACCCCGTTCCAGCGATTTTAGAGTATATTCCTTATCGAAAGAATGATTTTACAGCCATTCGAGATTCGGTCAGGCATCCATATTTTGCGGGGCACGGCTATGCTAGTATTCGTGTAGACATAAGAGGTTCTGGTGATTCAGATGGTATTTTACAAGATGAATATTTAAAACAAGAGCAGGACGATGCCCTTGAAGTGTTAGATTGGATTGTTGCGCAGTCATGGAGTACGGGTTCAATTGGAATGATCGGGAAATCGTGGGGTGGATTTAATAGTTTACAAGTCGCTGCCAGGCAGCACCCTGCATTGAAGTCAATTATTACATTATGTTCCACAGATGATCGCTATGCAGACGATGTCCATTACCGTGGAGGAAATGTCCTTGCATCGGACATGCTTTGGTGGGCTTCGACGATGTTTGCTTATAATGCCCGTCCGCAAGATCCGAATGTTGTAGGAGAAGGCTGGCGCAAGAATTGGCTTGAGAGACTAGAACATACTCCTCCTTTTGTTGAAGAGTGGATGCGTCATCAGCGTAGAGACGGTTATTGGAAGCATGGCTCTGTCTGTGAAGACTTTTCTGCGATCGACATTCCTGTTTTTGCAGTGAGTGGTTGGCAAGATGGATATACGGATGCAGTCTTCCGTATTCTCCAGAATTTGCCCGGCCAAAGCAAAGGCCTTATCGGGCCTTGGGCACATGAATATCCGGAAGTAGCAACGCCAGAACCAGCCATTGGATTTCTACAAGAATGCTTACGCTGGTGGGATCATTGGTTAAAAGGCAAAAATACCGGCATTATGGAGGAGCCTAAGCTTATTACATGGATTCAGGATAGTGAGCTTCCACAAGTGACGTATGACGAGCGTCCGGGAAAATGGGTTGCTGATAATTGTTGGCCAGCGAAATCGGTCGAGGACACGTCTTTTTGGTTAACAGAAGGAAGATTAACAAAGGACTCTACTGCTAGTCAAAAACTAGTCGTTTCGAGTGTGCAACAGCATGGCTTATATGCAGGAGTATTCTGTCCCTTTGGGCAACCAGGAGATCTCCCTGGGGATCAGCGCCTTGAAAACAGTAAGTCTGTTTTATTTACTTCTGATCCAATAGAGGAGACAATTGAGTTATTAGGACACCCTATATTTCATGCAGAGCTCTCTTCCGATCAAGAGGATGCCTTACTAGCTGTGAGATTAAGTGTAAAAGCACCAACAGGCGAATCTACACTCATAAGCTGGGGAATGTTAAATCTCACTCATAGAGATTCACATGAACATCCAGAAAAATTAGTACCGGAGAAAACATACAAAATTGAAGTTCAATTAGATTCATTAGGTCAGCAAATTCCGAAAGGGCACCGTTTGGAAGTGGCTGTATCACCAACGTATTGGCCTCAAGCATGGCCATCACCAAAACCGGTCACGCTGACACTGCACACAGGAGAAGAGACGCGTTTGACCTTGCCGGTTCGTACACCGCAAGCGGAAGATGAAGATTGCGGTCATTTCGGACCTCCGGAAACAGCTGAAGTAATGGAACGGGACATTATTCGGAAGGAAGAAAGAACTCGCAACGTCAGTCATGATTTAATCAGTGGAGTTTGGACGTTAGAGGATTACTCTGACGAAGGAGAGCGCCGTCTGCCAGAAAACGGGATGCAGTATGGAAGTATTAATAAAAACACGTACACAATTAAAGAAGATGACCCGCTCTCAGCGAAGGTTCAGTGTGAATGGGAACTAAAGGTAGGTCGAGGTGAGTGGCAAACCAAATTAGTCACTTATAGTGAAATGACAAGTGATGCAACGAACTTTTATCTCATTAATACAATGACAGCCTATGAAAATGAGGAAAAAGTCTTTCATAAAAAATGGGAAACGAAAATACGAAGAGACCATGTATAAAGAAGTAACTAGTGAAAGAAGCAAGAAATCTCTTGCTTCTTTTCGTTTTGCTATAGAAAGGAAGTATATGGACTGTCGAGTAGTTATTGCTTCCTGCGGTGTGGGAGGAGCTTACTTATGTAAAAGAGTTCTGTAGGATAAGTTTAAATATAGAAAAACTGTGGTAAAAAAATAGTAGCGAAACTAATTGTTGCTATTGGTGTTGAATTATGATAAATTATTAAATCTAGCCGCAAAAATGATTTTTAAATTAGTTATTGCGTAGAATTTTATGTTGTGATAAATTATTACTTGTCGATGCGAATGACAGATTGATTCGTTGGTGATTGCGAAAAAACTTCCGAAAAAAGCATTGCGCAGAATAAAATATTATGTTATGATAATAAATGTCGCTGGACAACAGCGGTGAACGAGTTCTTTGAAAACTGAACAAAAGCCAAGCGAATTAAAAGAGATAATATATCTCGTCAAAGAAATTTACCCGAATAGGGCAAATTTCATCCTTGATTATTGCATTGCTAGCGTAATGCAAATGAGCTAATCAACTTACCATTTTTATGGAGAGTTTGATCCTGGCTCAGGACGAACGCTGGCGGCGTGCCTAATACATGCAAGTCGAGCGGACTGATTAAGAGCTTGCTCTTATGACGTTAGCGGCGGACGGGTGAGTAA
>NZ_JAOANA010000035.1:0-23068 GCF_032335535.1 Alkalihalobacillus sp. MEB130 | reverse complement strand
GGCAGGTTGAAATCCACCGGCGCAGCCGGTTAGTTCAACGCCCGCCTGCGGAAAGCGTGCCCCCCATCCCGGGAGCGGGTCGAAGCTCCTCAAGTCCGAAATAAACGAGCACTTTTTCAGTGGCCTCCGTAAGCACGAGGAGGCTCACCAGCCGCCCACGGAAAGCGAAGTATATTTCCGGAGCGATTACGTGTATTAATTATCGTAGCGTTCGGATTCCTCATCACCGAAAACTCTTTTGTCCCGGCCTCTTCCTTATTGTGTTTATTCAATTTAAGAGAACAAGAATGAACTGTTTCCGAACGGGGAAAAGTACGAATAGACACCAAGGAGGCTTGATTATGACTCAAGACATACATGAATTATCTAATTGGTTAGAATCTCATAAAGGAGAGAGATTGCTCATTCGAAAAAATGAGCTTTCTACTGGACTGCAGCAGATCTTTGATATTGACCAAGTTACTTTGAACCTGACTCACATTTCAGTAGTGGAAAATGACAGCAATATTGATGACTATATCCCTAGTCAAGAATTAATACTGCACGGAGAAGGGAGTATTAAAAGCGCAGAAGGAATGAAAGATTTGCCTCAAAACGCTTATGAAATTCCTATTTACGGGAAAGTTGTAACTACAAAAGATCAAAATGGAAATGGGTTAAAACTCGAGACTGAAAAAGCCATTTACGAAATTTTTCCACATTAATCTGTTCAGGCCCCTACTTCTATAGGTGGCCTGTTACGATTTAAAATCTCATTCCTTTATTGCTTCTAATTTTCGTTTCATCATTTCTTCATTCATGGCACCAATATGAATATCCGTAATCATCCCTCTCTCATTAATGAAAATAGACGTAGGCATGGGACCGATTTGAAAAAGCCTTGAAATCTCTCCTGTCTCATCAGCTAGAACCGGAAAGGATAATTCCATATTTGAAACAAACTGTTTGACATCATCTATGGATCGTTCTGTATTTGTCCCATTAATCGCCAGTAGTACGACTTCCTCATTTTTGTAAAACCTCTCCATATCAGGTAATTCAGCTCGACATGGTGGACACCAAGTTGCCCAAAAATTCAACATGACAGGTTTTCCTTGAAAATCTGCTAATGCCACGTGCTCTCCTTCAATCGTCTGTAAGGTGAAATTAGGTGCTACTTGATTAACGGCAATTTGTGAAGAAGACTTTTTTCCTTCTATTAGGGTTGTTTCGTTCATGTTTAGATAATTTCCTCCTACAAACATGAGTAAAATGATGGTGATAACAACTAACCTTCCTCTCGTCTTTTTTTCAATCACCCCATCATGCCACCCCGCTCGTTTGGCTCCTACTAACCCTGCAAAACCAATTAAGAAATAAAACCAACTAGGAACAGTTGCCTCAAACATTCTGACGTTTATCACGAGAGATACGATTCCCATTATTCCTCCGTATAAAACAGAAAGTCGAGTGACGATTAATCGTGCACTAACGTCCCTTTGCTGTTGGATATAAAAAATGAGTAACAAACTAATATTTATAATTCCTTGATAAAAACTAACATTATGTCCATTAGAGCTATACGGAAAAAATGAGAAATAAAGAGTCTCAACAACCAAATAGCTAATGAGTAGCTTTAGAAACAAATTCACCCTCGTAACTGGAGCTTTCCTCGTTATCCAAAAGATATAAAAAAATAAAAAGAATACGGCAATCACCCATTCAGTAGTTCCGCTTGGCATTGATAATACAGCTATCGGATCTCGAATACTAATGGATGGGTTCACTAGAAGAGAAGAGAACTGAAAGACTATAAAAAAATAAATAATACTATTCCCAAATATCTCCCTTTCTTCTTTGGCACGATTTGACCAATTTATAAAGAAATGTGATATAACAATGCCTACACTTACCAACAATGCTATATAAATCCATGATTGTTTAATGATAAATGGACCAACTGTCCAAATGTTATCCATCCACACTCCCCCTCTTTCATCATTACAGTAAAGGTTCCATGAAATTTTGCAAAAAGTCAAAGAATGAGCCTTCTATTCGTTCCTTACTTCTTATCATGAATCGTCCCCATTTGATTCCCCTTTGAACCAATACTTATAAAAACAAAGAAAGACCAAACCTATATCGATTTGGCCCTTTTCTTTATTTAACAGGTTCTAATAATCTGTACTTGCTTGTTCCCCATTGACAATGGACACCCCTGCACTAGCACCGATCCTTGTAGCACCAGCCTCTACCATCGCTACTGCTCCAGCAAGATCACGGACTCCACCTGATGCCTTGACACCAATAGTAGGTCCAACCGTTTTACGCATTAAGGCAATGTCTTCTACTGTTGCCCCGCCCGTAGAAAATCCCGTCGATGTTTTTACAAAATCAGTTCCAGCTCTGACAGCTAATTGACAAGCACGAACTTTTTCTTCATCTGTTAATAGTGATGTTTCAATAATCACCTTTGTCAATGCCTTACCCTTTGCAGCCTGGACGACAGCACGGATATCTTTCTCAACAAGCTCATCGTTTCCTTCTTTCAGAGCAGCAATATTAATAACCATGTCCACCTCTGTCGCTCCATTTTCAATGGCATTTGTTGTTTCAAATGCCTTTACTTCTGGAGTAGAAGCTCCAAGAGGGAAGCCAATAACCGTACATACTTTTACTTGCTGTTCACCTTGAAGTAATTCTGCAGCAAGAGATACCCATGTAGGATTCACGCATACAGAAGCAAATTGATACTCTTTCGCCTCTTTACACAATGTGAGAATTTGTTCTTTCGTAGTATCTGGCTTTAACGCCGTATGATCAATTAGATTTGCAATTGATTGACTCAATTGTCAACATCCTCTCTATATGTAATATATTTTTCCTTATTAGCCTAGCATAAAAAATAAAAGGAAAGAAGTAAAATCACTGTTCTTTCCCTTAGTCTGTAATCTCCTTTGTTTATCATACCGCTTTGTCTTATTTCATCACAAATCCGCCATCGACAATTATACATTGCCCTGTCACAAAAGAAGACCATTCACTAGCAAAGAATAAAACACATCCTACAACATCTTCTGGCTTCGCAATTCGATGCAAAGGTGTTTGACTTTTTATTAACTCTTTCACTTCTTCTTTAGTCGTCCTACTTGCATCAGTAGGGTATACAAGACCAGGAGCAACACAATTAACAGTAATTCCAAAAGCTCCAAGATCTACAGCTAAGTTCTGAGAAAAAGTAAAAACGGCCCCTTTTGCAGTGTTGTAATCATGATAAGGAACAACAGGACGAAATAATAAGTTGGAAACCATATTGATGATTCGCCCGGCCTTCTTTTCTTTCATAAAAGGAATAACGTGTTTACACACGTTATAAGTCCCTTTTAAAGCCCCATCAATTTGAAGTTGATAATCTTCCCATTCAAGTTCCCAAGCTAACTTCCGTCTGTCAGGATCAAAAGTATAAGCATGAAGAGCATTATTCACTACAACATCAATTGTATCAAATTCCGCTATTACTTTCGTGATCATTGCTTGCACTTCATTCTCATTCGTTACATCGCCTTGTATCGTCATTGCATCAATATCATACGTATCCATTAAGTCTTCAGCAAGGCGATCGGCTTGCTCTTTATTCTTTAAATAATTAATGACAACCATAGCACCTTGTTTAGCAAAGCTAGTCGCAATTGCAGCTCCTATACCACGACTACCTCCTGTAATGAGCACGACTTTATTTTGTAAGTTGATCTCCATTATACCACCTTAGTTTAATTGTTCTACTAATTCATTAGTTGTAACCGTCTCAATATGAACGCGCTCAGTAAGAAGACCTAAGTTATAATACGTTTCTTCTACTTCTTGCAAAATATCTACGTTTAACCACCCTAACCCTTTTTCTTCCATTTCACTATTCGTCGATGTTTGGTTTCGAATGTTGATAATTTCTATATTTCTTTCGATGTTTTGACCATCTATTGCTGCAGTTACAGCCATTTCAGCTGCTTCTTCAGGATGCTCCATCGTATACGCTACACTATCACGATAGACTTGCAAGAAACGGATCAGCGCTTCTTTTCTTTCTTGGAACGTCTCTTCTGTTACAACAAACACATCCGCTGGCGTATTCAGGACGTCTTTCACCTCAATTACATCAACTTCTCCTAATTCATTACGTTGTGCATCAAACAAACCCGTATCTGTTGCAGCAGTAGCAACGACTCGTTTATTCATTAATGGAGCAAAATTTAATACCCCTGTTTCAATTAGGTTCACGTCATCTTCTGTCATTCCCGCTTGATGCAAAAGAACAAGAAGATTTTGATACGTTCCACTGCTTCTGCTATAAATTCCAATATCTTGTCCACGTAAGTCTTCCATGCTAGTAATATTGCTCTCTTTTAGGGAGATCAAATTAAAAACATTTTCAGGATAAATGTTATAAATAATTCTTACTTGTTCACCTTGTTCAAGAGCTAATAAAACTGCTTCTACATTGGCAAAGGCAATGTCTGCGTTCCCCGCGATAATATTCCGAACCGCATCTCCTCCACCAGCACCCGGAATGAATTCAAAATCAATACTAGCTTCTTCAAACCAGCCTTTGTCCTCCGCTAAAAATAGATTGGCCTGTTCTGTAATTGGTTGGCTCCAAGATGCCATTCGCATTCTCTCCATTTCAACATCGGTAGCAATCTCTTCTTGACCTTCATGCTCTTGCTCTACTTCTTGCGGTTCATCCTGCTGCCCTTCTTCTGTCGCACATCCAACTAGACTTAAGAAAAAGACTAAAAAACAACTTGATGCAAGTTTTTTTATCCATGACCTCATTTCAAATCTCCCCTAGAATAATGATATTTTTTAAAAAAGATTACTTCAATCCAATGAATGGACTGATACAAAATCATTCCTTTTACTGTAAGTAAAATAAATACCGAAAACATTAATGTTGTATCTAACATACCTTGCGAAGCAATAATCAGGGCACCTAACCCTTTATTCGCTCCTATAAATTCGCTGATGACAGCCCCCACAACGCTTAAGACGACAGCTACTCGCAGTCCAGAAAAGATATAGGGCATAGCTGTCGGTAGTCGAAGTTTCAACAATGTTTGAGATCTTGATGCCTTTAATGAGCGAAACAAAGCCAATTTCTCTCTACTAACATGAGATAATCCAGTAACTGTACTTTCGAATAAAGGAAAGAAACAAACAAGGGCTACAATGACGATTTTGGGAGTATACCCAAAACCAAACCACAACACGAGTAAAGGAGCCAAGGCTAATTTCGGCATCGCTTGTGATGCTATAATATAGGGCTGCAATATCTCTTGCGTTGTTTTTGATTGAGCAACAAGAAAGCCAAGTCCAATTCCCACTATGGCCCCTGCAAAAAAACCTCCCAGCACTTCAATCGTCGTTGTAAGAATATGCGGATAAAAGTATCCACTTTGAAAGTGTTGAATCAAATTGGCCGCAATTGCAGTTGGAGCCGGTAATATAATCTTTGATATTTCTTTCACCCTAACAACCATTTCCCAGACAACGAGAGTAAAGATAAAGATAAGACAAGAATACAATTTCGTCATTTTCATTTGGATCGATCTCCTAGAGCTTCTATAGATTGATACAATTCTCTTACAACTTCAGTGAAAGAAGGATCAAATTTGAGTTCCTTAGATCGTGGCTTCGAAAACGGAATCGCAAATTCTTGTACAACGTTTGCTGGGGTGTTCCCTAATAAGATGACTCGATCTGATAAGAATGCAGCTTCTGTAATGTCATGAGTGATAAAAACCGTTGTTGCGCTAAACTGCTTTGTAAGCAGCAGTAATTCAAATTGCAATTGCTCTTTCGTCATAGCATCTAATGCGGAAAAAGGTTCATCCATTAATAAAATTTTAGGTTCCGATATAAATGCTCTAGCCAATGTCACTCTAGACATCATGCCACCAGACAGTTCGTGAGGGTACTTCCCCTCTTGATTCTCCAATCCAACAGCAGCGAGTACCTTCTTCGCTTTATCCCTATCCTCTTGAGTAACTCTTTTTTTCAGTTCAAGAGGCATTAATACATTTTCTAATACGGTACGCCATTCCAACAAGACAGGCTTTTGAAAAACATAGGTTACTTCATCGATTGGTTCGGTTATTTCCTGATTCAAAAGATGGATGCTTCCCTTTGAGGGGGAGAGTAACCCACCTATCATTTGAAGTAACGTCGTTTTGCCACTTCCACTTTTGCCAATAATACTAACAAATTCACCTTCTTGAACTTCAAGATCTACATGCTCAAGTACAGGTAAGCTATCTTTTTTAAATTGCAGGGCAATGTCGTGACATGCAATGATTGTCATTTGACTCACTCCCCTTACTCTCTGTATTCATCAAAAAGATTCATTTGTTCTTCTAATGTGGATTCAACATCACAAAACCTGACTAAATCCGCTAAATGAAATCTTCCATCGTGATGCCAACCAGCTTCGGGATGAGACATGGAACCAACCGCACAAATGCGGTTCACACCCCATTTACCTAACATTTGTATAATCTTTGAAAAAGATTGAGGTGAGCATCCAACTCCGACTGTCTGGACAAAACCTTCAACCTGTTCAACATATGGCTTCACATCTTCCAATTGATCTATCGGCACAACTGTAACAAATCGATTTAATGGTGAAAACGGAAACTCTTTTTTTGGTTTCATGGGGTCAAACTCCCGGTAAATGACAGTCCAGTTTGTGCCTTGCTCACTTCGTAGCAGTTGAACCGTTGCGTCATCGAAACTTTCAAATTCAATGGCTGTACGCAACTTAACAATGGCATGTTGCTCCTCATCTGATAAATCTGCTCGTGCATGTGTTTGTTGGAAATTTTCCATTTCATTAGCTAACATTTGTGCAAAGTCTTTGGGTGAGAATGTCCCTCCTCTTTCAACAAAAAAGACATGTGGAGAAAGACAACCTTGCTGATCGAACCATGAAGCGTCCGTCGCCGCTAATTTTGCTGCTTGCCATCCTTTAGTTGCTTGCAAGCATTCTTTAGTCAAAACACCAAAGCTCACTTTATGTCCATGTGGATGAAAACTAACATGAGTTGGAATTTTTTTTCTCACTGATTCAATCGTATCTTTCCCTCCATAAGCAATGACGGCATTCGATAAGCTAAAACTCACTTTTTCTATCGAGTCGTCTCCACCTTTCCACCATAAAATAGCAAGAGAATCTCCTAGTCGAGGCTCGATTTCACTTATTGTTTTTGCAAACAACACTGGAAAAAGCGGTTCAGAAGAAGAGACTTTTCCAAGTGTTGCTGACTTCAACAAAAGTCCTGCAGCCAAACTCCAAAGTGGCAATGCTGGAACATTTCCAGAAAAGATATGAGTCGTGATTGTTGGTCCATAAGCTCTGTACAATCCTCCTGATTTCCTTGGACGAAATTCATCTAAAATGAGTGGATTGGCAAAGTCTTCATCAATCATCCGCTGTAATTTCTCTTTACGAAATTGCCGTAAATAACGACCGAGAAATAACCGAACCATTTCATGGTCATATCCCGTAATAATCGGCAAAAATTCCTCTGCTTTTTTCCTGAGCTCATACTCCGGGTCTAACCATTTTTCAATAGCTTTATGGAAAATGTCGACTACATCATTCGTTCGAAGTGTTTGCAAATAAGTGGTTTGCTGCTCTTTTAAAGTGGCCATAATTGCTTCCATTACCTTATCCGTTACTTTTGGAACAGCCAATTCAACTTTTTTTCCGTGATTCTCGAACACTAAGTTTTGAAACTCAACATTTTGAACCATAGACTCACATGAAGTAGGAACATGAAAACATGGAAACGTCATAGAATCTCTCCCCTAGACGATTTGGATGTAGCTAAAAACTGTTCGACAGCTAAAGAACATCCTTTCGCTTCAGCACCCTCTGCTCGACCTAATAAACGAAAACCATTACCCGATTTCACTCCTATATCCTCTGTCAAAATGGCCATAACTGAGTTTACATTTGCTAAATCATAATGGACAATGACTCCTTTTTCTCCTTCAGGCTTCTCCTGCATGGTATCTATATCAACAACCATGGTTGTTACCCAATGAGGGGAAATTTTCACTGGATCTATAAAATCACATTTGTCCAAAACCAAATTGCCATCGTACATTTGCGAGCTTAGCTCTGTCATACCATACATGTTCAAACACAGCTCCAACGGCAGAGTAAATAAACGACTTAGTTCTTTTTTTAATTCACCTGGGTCCATTTCCCTCGACCTGCCTTTAGCTCCTCCTGTATCCATTACACGACTTTTCGGTGGTAATGTAAAATGAATTCCCCTTGTGTGACACTCATCTAATAAATGGATAAAAGAAAATGTCGCTCCAATTAATAAGATAGGTTCATCTCTTTTTTCTGCTTGTTTTAATTCAGTAATTAGTTTTTCGACCTGAAAGTCATGCTCTGAAAACATATACAAACTGTCTTCTGTTCCAAACGTTTCTTTTGCAATATGTAAATAATGCGCTAATGAAGAATTTGGCATAGCTTCTTCTTCAGGAAAAAGCACCAACATTTTTATCTGCTCTACGTCTGGGATAATCGTTGGTTTAAAAAATGTCTTCATCGATAAATCATAAATCTCAAGATCACGATGATAGTTCTTTCCTCGCTTCTCAGGGTTTGTTGTCCCGCTTGTCATAAAAACGGCCTCTGCCTCTTCAATCGAATGGCTTGATAACGTTGTAAATTTGAATGCATCAATAGGAACAGGTGGAATGTCCGTGAAATGCTTTACTGTTCGTGGGGAAACACGTCTCTTTCTACAAAACTTCCGAAACGTCTGGTTATGCTCATACTGAAACTGAAAGACCGCAATTGCTTGTTTATTAAACTCTTCGGCACCCGCATTAGGCTGGTGAATAAATTGGCTCACATCTTGCTTTAATGCTTCATAAGCTTGAAACAATGTAGAACACTCCTCTTCAATAGAAAAAAACCGCTCCCAAAAATGAAAGCGGTCATCAATCTCAACTATATTTTCCCAAAAATAGCTTATTATTTGATGTCCACTTCCCTACGCTATTGTTACATAGTTCAGGTTCAAAGGGTCTAAAGCAGTACTTTAATCTCAGCCAGCAAGGCTCCCCTAGTGGTATTTTTCCCAATATGATTATGCCTTTAAATCATAACATTAAACAACCTAACTGGCTATACTTCAAACCGTTAAAGAGAAAGAGGTTGTCTCAAATCAAGTTTGCCCCTAGTACATTCAGTACTATAAAGGGTCAGCTCAATGAGACAACCTCTCTTCTATTAGCCGTTTACAGTTTGTTTCGTTTCCACATCATCTAATACGCGAACAAATTCTCCATCATTAAATGGGTAACCTGCTTTTGTTATTTTCACTTTCACAATCTTTCCAATCATCTCTTCTGAAGCAGGAACTTTTACTTTTAAGTAATTATCCGTGTATCCGATATACATGCCACTGCCTTTATTTTCCTTATCACGTTCTTCTGGAATGACCTCTAATACGTCTCCCTCGAAGTGTGAAGCATATTCTTTCGCTAATTGATTCGATAATTCAATCAAACGATGAACCCGATCATTTTTGATTTCCTCATCAACTTGATCTTCCATACGAGCAGCAGGAGTCCCTGTACGCTTAGAATAAGGAAACACATGTAATTCACTAAATTTATGATTCCGAATAAAGTCATACGTCTCCTGGAACTCTTCCTCTGTCTCTCCCGGAAATCCAACAATCACATCTGACGTAACAGCGAGTCCAGGAAGCACCTCTTTCAGACGATCTAATCGCTCTCCAAAAAACTCCATTGAGTACTTTCGACGCATTCGTTTTAAAACAGAATTGGAACCTGATTGAAGCGGGATGTGTAAGTGACGAACGACTTTGTTCGAACGGTCAATCACATCAATAACCTCATCTGTTAACTGACTAGCTTCAATGGAAGAGATTCGAATTCGCTTTAAACCTTCTACTGTTTCCAAATCTTCTAGTAATCGTGCAAGGCTATAATCTTTTAAGTCTTCACCGTATCCACCTGTATGAATTCCAGTAAGAACAATTTCCTTATAGCCAGCAGCTACTAGTTGCTGTGCTTGATTCATTACTTCTTTTGGATCGCGCGAACGCATCAAACCGCGCGCCCATGGAATAATACAAAATGTACAGAAGTTATTACAGCCTTCCTGAATTTTCAAGGAAGCACGAGTTCGATCTGTAAATGCTGGTACATCTAATTCTTCGTACACGCGCGACTTCATAATATTTCCTACTCCGTTAATCGGCTCGCGTTCACGCTTAAATTGTTCAATGTATTCCAGCATTTTCACGCGATCTTGAGTTCCAACAACAATATCAACACCTGGTATAGCCATAATTTCAGCTGGTGATGTTTGAGCATAACAACCTGTCACACAAATTACAGCATCAGGATTTTTCCGTATCGCACGACGAATCACTTGGCGACTTTTTTTATCTCCTGTGTTTGTTACCGTACAAGTATTAATAACATAGACATCTGAAGTAGATTCAAACTCAACTTTATCATAACCTTCATTTTGAAACAGTTGCCAAATCGCTTCTGTCTCGTAATGATTTACTTTACAACCTAATGTATGAAAGGCAACAGTAGGCATTTTCTTCACCTCATTAATTCAAAATGATACGAAATAGCCGCTAAAGCATAAAGTGATGCGGTTTCCGTACGTAAAATCCGTGGACCAAATCCACAGATATTCACTCCATTTGCTCTTAATTGATCAACTTCGTCTTCAGTCATCCCACCTTCAGGTCCAATAATAATTAATATGGATTGACCCGGCGAGACTGTAGACAATACTTTCGCAAATTGAGCTTGTTCTCCTTCTTTCGCCGACTCTTCATAAGCTAAAATAACCGTATCGTACGCCGAAAGCTCTTGTTGCAAGGTAGAGAAGGAACGAACGTCATAGACTTCAGGGATGCGTTCTCTGTACGACTGCTCTGCTGCCTCTTTCGCAATCTTCTCTAACCTTTCTATCTTTTTACTAGCCTTTTTGTGATCCCATTTTACAATAGAGCGTTTAGCCGAAAAAGGAAGAAAGGCAGACGCCCCTAACTCCGTTCCTTTTTGAACAATAAGATCTAACTTATCTCCTTTAGGAAGGCCTTGTGCAATCGTCACCTTTACAGGCAATTCTGTGTTGGGTTGTAGCTCATCGATAATCTCTGCTACAATTTCCTGGTCCGTCAAACTTACTAGACGGCACTTGACCGTTCTAGAATCGTTATCTGTACAAACAATTTCATCGTTAACATCCATTCTCATCACTTTTGAAATATGTTTTACATCATCGCCTGTAATTTGAACAGATTTCTCTGTCATTTGTTCTTTCGCAACAAAGTATCGTTGCATCTCCATCTTCCTCACTTTAGAGGAGGTTGACTCCACCAAAGAACCTGACCTTGAGGTTACGGCAGACACGCTTTAAGCTAAGCCTATCTAACATGTGCCTCTAATCGGACCAGTCCTTATGAGTCAACCTCCTCTTTTTTCGCAATAATGGCTACCCAGTCATCCATTTCTACAATCTCTTCTATTTTAAATCCCCCACTAATAAGGGCATCTTTAACTTCTTGTTTTTTCCGCTTAATAATTCCTGATGTAATATATGTTCCATTCGGTTTAAGAACCGCTGCCGCATCTTGAACAAAGCGAACAATCACTTCCGCTAATATGTTTGCTACAACGATATCATATGGTCCATTGATGTCTTCAAGCAAATTGTTTTGTTTCACCGATACAACATCATGTACTTGATTAAGCTCTACATTTTTCTTCGCACTTTCGACAGCAACATAATCAAGATCAAGTGCAAGGGTGCTTTTTGCCCCGAGTTTTGCCGCAGCGATACTTAAAACGCCTGAACCTGTTCCTACATCTACTACCGTTTCTCCACCTTGAATCATTTTATCTAATGCTTGTATACAAAGCACAGTCGTTGGATGAGTTCCTGTTCCAAAAGCCATCCCAGGATCCAGTTCAATAATCGTTTCCTCTTCTGTTGCTTCATACTCTTCCCATGTAGGTGTAATAGTAATAGAACTAGATACTTTTACAGGCTTATAGTATTTCTTCCAAGCGGTTGCCCACTCTTCTTCATGAACTTCAGCAATTTGGACTTTATTCTTTCCAAGATCAATATCATGTAAAAGTAACCCATTAATAGATTCTTTAATTTCATCAATAGTCTCCGCTAAAAAACTATTAACCGGGAAGTACGCTTTTACGATCACCCCTTCTTCCGGATAATCATCAGGAGAGAGTTGGTAGATTTCCCCGAAACGGTCACCCCACTCACGAACTAAGTCTGCCGGGTCCTCAATAACAACACCACTAGCACCAGCTTCATGCAAAATATTACAGACTGGCTCGACCGCTTCCTCTGTCGTATGAATACTAAACTCCGACCATTTCATCATTTCTACCAACTCCACTTTTTAATAGTTATTCTCCCTTAAAGGCCCTTCTTACTTTTGCAAAAAAACCATCGTTTTGCTCATCAGGCTGCCCGCCAGACATTTGTGCAAATTCACGAATCATATCTTTTTCTTTTTCGGTTAAATTCTTCGGAGTCACAACACGAACTTTGACGTGTTGATCACCTTGACCACGTCCATGAACGTTTGGTACCCCTTTGCCACGTAAACGGAAATTCGTTCCTGTTTGTGTTCCTGCAGGAATCTTCAGTTTCACTTTGCCATTCAAGGTTGGAACTTCGATCTCGTCTCCTAGTGCAACTTGGGCAAATGTTAATGGCATTTCACAGTAAATATCATCCCCATCACGATCAAAGAATTCATGTGGTTTTACATTAAAGACAACATACAAATCGCCAGCAGGTCCTCCATTTACCCCGGCTTCCCCTTGGCCGGATACACGAAGTTGCTGTCCATGGTCAATTCCAGCAGGTACTTTCACGCTGATTTTCTTACGTTTGCGTACCTTTCCTTTACCACCACAAGTCGTACATTTATTTTTAATAAATTTGCCAGTACCTTCACAGTGATGACAAACTCTACGATTAACGACACGACCAAATGGTGTATTCTGTTCAACGTTTAATTGACCAGAGCCTCCGCAATGTGAACATGTTTCTGGCTTCGTACCAGGCTTGGCACCGGAACCCGTACATGTTTGACACGTTTCTTCTCTTGGAATTTCAATTTCCGTATCTTTTCCGAATACCGCTTCTTTAAATTCAAGCGTCATTGTATATTGCAAGTCTGCCCCTTGGCGCGGAGCATTCGGATTCCTGCGACCACCACCACCAAAGAACATATCAAAAATATCACCAAAACCGCCACCAAAATCTCCAGCGCCTCCGCCGAAACCTTGATTTGGATCAGTATGACCAAATTGATCGTAATGAGCTTTCTTTTGTGGATCGCTTAACGTATCATATGCATCTTTTACTTCTTTAAATTTTTCCGTAGCGTCAGCTTCTTTGTTGACATCAGGGTGATATTTGCGCGCCAGTTTTCGGTACGCTTTTTTCACTTCATCAACTGAAGCATTTTGATCGACACCAAGGACTTCATAGTAATCTCGTTTACTCATGTCATCCACTCCCGACTCTTTTCCATAACGTTCATCTTATCATCATCTTAACCATGTCCGCAAGATATAGACGAGAAGAAGCGTTATCCTCTTTTTGGTATCACATTCGTAGAAAAAGCCAAAGTCATATAATCTGACTTTGACTTTTCTAGATCAAATCGTCTTAGGCTAAGTAAGCACGTAAGACTGTTCAATTTTCATTGAACTATTATTTTTTCTCTTCTTCTTTCACTTCTTCGTAGTCAGCATCTACTACGTTGTCATCTTGAGTACTAGCATCTGCGCCTTCAGCACCTTGTGCTGCTTGTGCCGCTTGAGCTGCTTGCTCATACATTTTTGTTGATAAAGCCATAACGATTTCTTGTAGCTCGTCTTTAGCCGTGCGAATCTCATCAATGTTATCTGACTCAATTGCTGCTTTTAGCTTTTCTTTCGCTGCTTCTGCTTTATCTTTTTCTTCTTGCTCAACGTTATCTCCAAGATCTTTAAGCGTTTTTTCTGTTGTGAAAACAAGTTGGTCTGCTTCATTGCGAAGTTCAACTTCTTCACGACGCTTTTTGTCTTCTTCCGCATTTGCTTCTGCGTCTTTTACCATTTTTTCGATTTCATCATCAGATAGACCCGAAGATGATGTAATCGTAATGGATTGCTCTTTATTCGTTCCAAGATCTTTCGCTTTTACATTTACGATACCATTTGCATCGATATCAAATGTTACTTCAATTTGTGGAACTCCACGTGGTGCTGGTGGAATATCCGAAAGTTGGAAGCGTCCAAGTGTTTTATTATATGCAGCCATCTCTCTTTCACCTTGAAGAACATGGATATCAACAGAAGGTTGATTATCAGCTGCTGTCGAGAATGTTTGTGACTTAGATGTTGGGATTGTTGTATTACGCTCGATTAACTTCGTGAATACACCACCCATTGTTTCGATACCTAATGAAAGTGGAGTTACATCTAGAAGAACTACATCTTTCACGTCACCAGTAAGGACGCCTGCTTGAACGGCTGCACCTAGAGCAACAACTTCATCAGGGTTTACACCTTTATGCGGATCTTTTCCTGTAAGTTTTTTGATTTCAGCTTGAACGGCTGGGATACGAGTTGAACCACCAACTAGAACAACTTTATCAATTTCACTTGCAGAAAGACCAGCATCAGAAAGGGCGCGACGAGTTGGTCCAAGTGTACGTTCTACTAAATCAGCAGAAAGCTCCTCGAATTTTGCACGGCTCAAGCTAAGCTCTAAGTGCTTAGGACCCGTTGCGTCAGCTGTAATAAAAGGAAGTGAGATCTGAGTTTGTGTAACACCAGAAAGATCTTTTTTCGCTTTTTCAGCTGCATCCTTCAAACGTTGCATGGCCATTTTATCTTGAGATAAATCAATGCCATTGTCTTTTTTGAATTGCTCTACAAGATGATCAATAATTACTTGGTCAAAATCGTCCCCACCAAGCTTGTTATCACCAGATGTAGCTTTTACTTCAAAAAAGCCATCTCCAAGTTCTAGAATCGATACGTCAAACGTACCACCACCAAGATCATAAACAAGGATCGTTTGGTCTTCTTCTTTTTCTAAACCGTAAGCTAATGCAGCAGCTGTTGGCTCATTGACAATACGCTCTACTTCAAGGCCTGCAATTTTTCCAGCATCCTTAGTAGCTTGACGTTGTGAGTCGTTGAAATAAGCAGGTACCGTAATAACTGCCTTTGTCACTTTTTCACCAAGATAAGCTTCTGCATCTGACTTCAATTTTTGAAGGATAATAGCAGAAATTTCTTGAGGTGTGTAGTCCTTACCTTCTACTGTTTCTTTATAATCTGTACCCATATGACGTTTAATTGACATGATTGTATTAGGGTTTGTAATAGCTTGGCGTTTCGCTACTTCCCCAACAAGACGCTCTCCATCTTTGAATGCTACAACAGAAGGAGTTGTGCGGTTCCCCTCAGGATTCGGGATAACTGTTGCTTCGCCGCCTTCCATAACAGCGACACATGAATTTGTTGTACCTAAATCAATACCAATGATTTTACTCATGACGTTATTCCTCCAATTCAATGATTGTCTATTCTATATGTAAAGCACTACGCATTTACTTTAACCATTGATGGTCTTAGTACGCGGTCCTTTAGTTTATATCCTTTTTGTAATTCTTCCACAATTTGATTTGACTCAAATCCCTCTTGCTCAACTTGCATAACAGCTTGATGCAAGTGTGGATCAAAAGCTTGACCTACCGTCTCGATTACCTCAACACCTTCGTTTTTTAAGGTATCTTGAAACTGACGATATACCATTTCCATCCCTTGTAATAAAGATTTCGCTTCTTCTCCTTCAGGTTTAACAAGAAGAGCGCGCTCAAAGTTATCAATTACCGGAAGTAACGCTTCGATAACATTTTGAGATCTATATTTAGCAGCAGCTTCTTTTTCTTCACGAGATCTACGACGGAAATTATCATAATCAGCTTGAACTCTTAGGAGACGGTTGTTAAGATCCGCGATCTCTGCAAGACGGGCATCCTCTTCTGTTCCCTCTACTTCTTCTACTTTAGCTTCTGCTTCATTAACAGCAGCCTCAGCCTCCTCGGATCCAACTTCTTCTTCCATCGTTTGTGTTTCTTTTTCTGTCAACTCGTTCACCTCCTAATAAAATTAACTTAATCTATGTAGTATGACAAAAAGTTAATGAAGAGATCTCCACAACTAATTGTCAATATTACCATTTTTACCCTTGTTGATACAAGTTTGTTAATAGCTTCGTTAAGTCTTTTGATAGTGTATCAACGACACCAATTACTCGGCGATACTCCATTCTAGTCGGACCAAGAATTCCAATCGTCCCCATATGTTTGCCTCCAATAGAATAAGAGGCTGTTATTAAGCTACAATTATCAAACGCTTCTAGCTTATTTTCTTGGCCAATCTTCACTTGAATGCCTGTGTGGGGAGCTCGTAGAATTTGATGCATCGTTTTATCTTCTTCCAACATATTTAGGAGCATACGTACCTTATCAATATCCCTAAATTCTGGTTGAGACAAAATGTTCGTTTTTCCACTATAAAAAATTTTTTCACCTTTCTCTAGATCAAGTGATGGAGAAAGCATGTGAAGTACGTGTTTGTATTCTTTCACATGATTACGAAGCACATTTTCGACTTCAGAATGCAGTGTATCTCTAAGCCTGTATAGAGGCACACCCATCAAGCGTTCATTTAGAATATTCACTGTACGTTCAAGGTCACTTGGATTAATCGAATCAGGAACCGCAATCGTTTGATTTTCAACATGCCCTGTATCTGTCACAAGAATGAGAATGGCAGACCCTTTACTGAGCGGTATGATTTGAATATTCCTTAATTTTGCTTCAAACATCTCAGGTCCAAGTACTAGAGAGATATAACTCGTCATATTTGAAAGTACTCGGGCGGAGTGTTGAATAACTGTCTCAACCTCTTGAATTCGCTCATTAAAGATAGATCGAATGTCAAGTTCTTCATCGGCCGTTAAATCGTGTGGCATCAGAAGGTTATCGACGTAATAACGATAGCCCTTTTGTGATGGGATTCGTCCAGCTGAACTATGAGGTTTCTCTAGGAACCCTAATTCTTCCAAATCAGCCATATCATTACGAATCGTTGCTGGACTAAACGTAATATCATCTCTTTTGGAGATGCTTCGCGAGCCAACTGGCTCTGCAGAACGGATATAATCATCAACAATAGCATGCAGAATCAATAATTGCCTATCTGTTAACATCCCCTCACCACCTCTGTTAGCACTCACTGCATTCGAGTGCTAAATCTAATGATAAATTACCAAATAGGTGGGCTTTTGTCAATAAATAAACCTCAATTCTCTATAAGAAAAAGGAAACAAAATCGCTATATTTTAGAGTTACTCATTTTCCAAAACAGCAATAAACTGTTCAAACACTTCATTTCCTAAAAGCAAACCATTCTCGGTAAGCTTAATTGCTCCATCTTGACATACAAGCAAGCCTCTTTTTTCAAGTAAATCAATTTGTTCACGGAATAGCTCCAGTAACGAATGACCGTATTTTCTCTCAAATTCAGCAAAGGAAACTCCCTCTTTTTTTCTTAACCCCATAAACATCGCTTCTTCAATTCTTTCAATGTGACTTACTTTATGAGTTGAAAGAGTAGGATGAGTACCTTCCTCCACCGCCTTTAAATATTTCGGGAGAGGTCCATGATTCTGATGGCGAACCCCGTTAACATAACCATGAGCACCAGCCCCGAAACCGTAATATTCATCATTGTTCCAATAGACAAGATTATGTTTGCTTTCATAACCTGCTTTTGCAAAGTTACTTATTTCGTACTGACCAAAACCAGCTTCTTTCGACATTTTTAACAACTGTTCATACATTTCTACTTCGTCTTCTTCAGGAGGCAAAGATAACTTCCCTTGTCGCTTGCGGTTATAGAAAACGGTCTTCTCTTCAACTTTTAAAGAATAAGCTGAAATATGTTCTATATCTAATGCAATCGCTTCTTGAATGGTTTCAATAAAATCAATCGGTTTTTGTCCTGGCAAACCAAACATGAGATCAAGCGATATATTTGAAAACCCTGCTAATCGGCTTCTTTTAATTGCATCTGTAATACTTTTTCGCGAATGCGTCCGACCAATTGCTTGGAGCAAATCCTCATTAAAGGTTTGAACCCCCATACTTAAACGATTCACTCCGTGTTTTTGAATCACATCGAGCTTGTCCTCCTCAATACTATCTGGATTCACTTCAATTGTGTATTCTTGAACTTGAGCAAGTGGAAGAACCTCTTTCATCCCTTTTAACAAACAATCAAGTTGAGAAGCTGATAAAGCTGTAGGCGTTCCTCCTCCTATATAAACCGTTTCAAGAGCTGTTGTAGGATGCTCCTTTATGGTTCTTTTCATTTCCTCTAATAACGCTTGTATATATTCATCTACTGGTTGATTTTTTAAAAATACTTTATTGAAATCACAATAATGGCAAATATGCTCACAAAATGGGATATGAACATAAGCTGCTTTAATCACCTGGCATACCTCCTTTCTATAACCTTACTCGAATAGCAAAACCGCAGGAAGATTCCTGCGGTTCATGTTGTCTGCTAGTCATCCATTCTAAGAACAGCCATAAATGCTTCTTGTGGCACTTCAACGTTCCCAACGGATTTCATTCGTTTCTTACCTTCTTTTTGCTTTTCAAGTAATTTACGCTTACGTGAGATGTCTCCACCGTAACATTTAGCAAGAACATTTTTACGCATCGCTTTAATAGTAGAACGGGCAATAATTTTTTGTCCTATACTCGCTTGAACAGGCACTTCAAATTGCTGACGCGGAATTAATTCTTTTAACTTTTCAACAATGATTTTACCGCGCTCGTAAGCAAAATCACGATGAACAATAACCGATAATGCATCAACGGTTTCACCATTTAATAGAATATCCATCTTAACGAGTCTCGATGATTTATAACCGATTAACTCATAATCAAAAGATGCATATCCTTTTGTATTTGATTTTAGTTGATCGAAGAAATCATAAACGATTTCAGATAATGGAATTTCATAGACAATTTGTACACGGTTCGCATCAAGATATTGCATATCAATAAAGATCCCTCGTTTGCCTTGGCAAAGTTCCATAACCGATCCAACGTAATCATTTGGCACCATAATTTTCGCCTTCACGTAAGGTTCTTCAACGTCATCAATTTTTTGGGCATCGGGCATATTCGAAGGATTATCAATACGTACTTCTTCTCCGTTTGTTGTCTTGACTCGGTAAATAACACTTGGAGCTGTCGTAATCAAGGTAATTCCAAATTCACGTTCAATTCGTTCTTGAATAATCTCCATATGAAGCAATCCTAAGAAACCGCAACGGAAACCAAAGCCTAATGCTTGCGATGTTTCTGGTTCATATTGTAGAGACGCATCATTCAGTTCAAGTCGTTCAAGTGCTTCTCTTAGGTCATTATATTCGTTTGTATCGATTGGATACAATCCACAGTAAACCATTGGATTCATACGACGATAACCTGGTAAAGGCTCCTCTGCAGGATTGGCTGCACTTGTAATTGTATCCCCCACTCGTGTATCTCCAACATTTTTAATTGCTGCAGATAAGAATCCTACATCACCAACTGTAAGCTCGTCACGTTTTTCTGCCTTTGGAGTGAATACACCTATTTCATTAACCTCAAACTCTTTTCCTGTTGCCATCATTCTAATCTTTTGACCAGGCTTTACAGTCCCTTCAACAATTCGAATATACGCAACAACTCCACGATAAGAATCATAGAGGGAGTCAAAGATGAGTGCCTTTAGAGGAGCTTCTGGATCCCCTTGTGGTGCTGGAACTTTTTCCACTACTTGTTCTAAAATTTCTTCAATTCCAATGCCATTTTTCGCCGAAGCAAGTACGGCATCAGATGTATCTAAGCCAATTACGTCTTCCACTTCTTGTTTTACACGGTCTGGTTCAGCGCTAGGTAAATCAATCTTATTAATAACCGGAAGAATTTCAAGGTCGTTATCTAATGCTAAGTACACATTCGCAAGTGTTTGAGCTTCGATCCCTTGAGCCGCATCAACAATTAACAAAGCCCCTTCACAAGCAGCTAAACTGCGTGACACTTCATACGTAAAATCGACATGCCCCGGTGTATCAATTAGGTGAAAGATATATTCTTCGCCATCTTTTGCTTTATAAGTAAGCTGAACGGCGTTTAGTTTAATCGTTATTCCACGCTCTCGCTCTAAATCCATTGCATCAAGCGTTTGTTCTTTCATTTCTCGTTCTGTCAACGCTCCCGTTTTTTCTAAAATACGGTCAGCAAGTGTTGACTTCCCGTGGTCAATATGGGCGATAATCGAAAAGTTCCTGATTTTCGCCTGACGTGCTAGCCTTTGTTCTCTGTTCATGAAATGATCACTCCTACATTCTCGTACAAGTACACTATTTTTCATTATACCAATCGATTAAGAGTCAAGCAACAAACTTCCGTTATATCAACGATAAAATGTTAATTCTAATATTTGGGCTTAGTTATTTACAATTTTTCATGCAATATCTATCTCACATATAAGTTATTAGCATAGTGTGTAAGTATCTTCTCGGAAAGGTGGTTTTCACACATGTTTTTTGGCGGACCAATGACAGGAGCAGCATTTGGAGCTGGCGTCGGCGCGGCAGCAGCCCCTACAGCTGGATATGGATACGGTGCAGATTATGGTGCAGATTGCGGTTGCGCACCTGTAGCAGGCTACGGCTATGGTGTCCCAGCAGCTCCTGTAGCCCCAACAGCAGGACGCGGTTTTGCGTTAATTGTTGTTCTATTCATTCTCCTTGTAATTATCGGAGCATCTTGGGTAACTCCTACAGCAGGCGTGTAATAGCGTATAAATAAAAGTAAGGTGTCCCTATGGGTAACTACCCGTTTGGGACACCTTACTCACTTCTTTACGATTATCCGTTAAGAACATCATCTACAAAAGACATTATTTGTGACAAGATTGCTCGACTAACATAATTCAATCCTCCTGCTAGGTGATTCCCCAGATCCGAGAAAAAGTTAAATCTCCCCACGTCGTCAACTGTTTGTCTCTTTTCTGCTAGTTCATTTATAGCCACTGTATGAACCTCGGCTGAAGCGGTATTTCTTTCTTCCTGTTCAACTTGAAGAGGGAGTGGCTGCGAGATTCCTCGTTCCTCGTTCATGACTTGAACACCAAACAATGCACCTAATAATAAGAGTAAGCCAATAACAGAAACTTTCACAACCATTTTTTTCATCGTGAACTCCCCCATATCCGACATTTAATCCTTATTCGTTAAAATAATACTCTGCAAATACATCCGCTACTGCTTCCGCTGTTCGATTTGCTTCTGTTAGCGTGTTATGAATACCGCCCATCTCAATCAAGATCGAATTACTTGATAAATCTTGGTTAAATCGACCGTTTGTTCCGGCACCCTCTTTAAAGATTACCCCTCGGCTTAAACCTGGGTACTTCTCTTCTAACAAATTATGAAATTCTTTTGCAAATTGCATATTTTGTTCAAAACCATCATGATTTCCACCAATGACAAAAACGGTACGAGCATATTCGACGCCATTAATTGTAACAGTTGTCATCTCTCGTGGAATCGTATCTCTGTGTAAATCAAAGAAAAACTCTAACGATTCATTGTTCCCCATCGCTTCCTTTACAAACTCACGTGACTGATCATATGACTGTGAATACTGCCAGCTTCGTTCTTGTAAATTTTGCTGAATGTCACGCTCTTCTACTTCGACACCAATGCCTCGTTTCTCTAATTCCTGAGCTAACTTATCACCGACTAGTGTAATGTTAATCTGTCTATGAAATGCCTCATTAGGCACATTTGTCTCTAATTCAGGTAAAAATGATTCTGTATTATGCGAATGAATAATGTGAACAACTTTTTCCCCATTTGTCGTACCTTGTGATTGTTCGGCTTCTTTTTCCATCTCTTCTAATTGCGCTAAACTTTCTTGAGTCGCCTCTCGCTCTGCCATGATGACATCCATTGGTGGCGCTGACTCAACAGGTAATGTTGTATAGTCCATCCCTTCACCAGCAACAATAATTTGTCCATCAAACAAAGCAAATCCTGGCAACTCTCTCCCTAATAAACTCCTTGGATCATCAGGATTAATACTTGTGGCGACTTGAAAGGCTATATTCGATAAGCTCGGAGGTTCACTGTCTTCAGGTAAGGCTTGTGTAAAATATTTATTTTCCATCCCAAGCACATGCACAAAGTCTTCCCCACTTATATTATTTGCCCATTCATGCACTTGATTGGAAGCTAGTCCATATCCAGGCTCAAATGAAGTGAGCATTCCTGTAAAAATAAAAAGAGCCATAATACCAATGATTGTCATCGCTATTAATCTCTTTAAGCTCGTCCGATTGATCGTAAAACTTCGAAATTGGTTATTTTTCATGGGATCACCCTTCTCCTCGAGTAGATAGCTTGTACTAATTGAAATTGGTCCGTTGCTGCAATGTAAAGGAGCTTCTAACCCACACTATGAACTCAAAAAAGAAAATAGAACAAAAAAAGATTACAAATCATCATGATTTGTAATCTTACTGATCGAGTAAGGCTTTTTGGATATTTTTATGGAGTAAAAGAAAAAACGGAAGATCACCCTTCTCCTTATTCGGCGCGTACATGGTGTGCGATGGCTTCTCTCGCCGTGCGCCATGTAGGAGAAACCCACTCCTACATGGCTTAAGATCATTACGGCGGCTCCGCTCATCGCTTCGAGTAAAAGAAAAAAGGGAAGATCACCCTTCTCCTTATTCGGCGCGTACATGGTGTGCGATGGCTTCTCTCGCCGTGCGCCATGTAGGAGAAACCCACTCCTACATGGCTTAAGATCATTACGGCGGCTCCGCTCATCGCTTC
>NZ_JAOANA010000034.1:0-33435 GCF_032335535.1 Alkalihalobacillus sp. MEB130 | reverse complement strand
GGAAGCAGACAGTATTCGAATGAAATATAGAAAAGCGTTGTTTGATATCTCACCTGTTGAATCTTAATTGTGATTAACTGTTTAAAATTAATTGTGGTAAATTGTTTAATTCTACTTGACGGTTACAAGCCTCTTTTAGCTCCTTCATTTCTTTATGAATCCCTTCCATTTTCTTATCTAATTGAGTTGCAGAATCAGCTGCCTCTTTGAGTTCATTTAGTAAGTGCTGTGGGACTGCTTGATTATATTTATAATAAATTTTGTGCTCCAAACTTGCCCAGAAATCCATCGCTATCGTTCTAATTTGAACTTCCACACAAACTTCTTCCACACGATCAGACATAAAAATAGGTACCTGTAATACCAAATGCAAACTCTGATATCCATTTGGTTTCGGATTTTTTATATAATCCTTCACTTCAAGTACGTTTATATCTGGTTGATTTTGTAGCATATTGCTCAGTTCATAGATATCAGAAATAAACGAACATGTAATACGAATGCCAGCTATATCTTTAACATTTTCTTTGATTACTGAAAGAGAAAGATCATAGCCCTTTTTATATACTTTTTTTAATATGCTTTCAGGAGATTTCACTCTTGATTTCACATGTTCAATAGGATTATATTCATGAATATATTGAAATTCTTGTTTCAGTATATCTATCTTTGTATTAATTTCATCTAATGCGAATTTGTAAGACATCATAAATCTAGTAAGTTCTGTTTTTAATACTTTCAACTGTGATAAATCTAAAATAGCCTTTTGATTCACAAAACTTGACTCCTCTGTATTTCCTGCTAAATGACCAAGTGTTTGATTCATAATATCCCTATCTCCTATTATGTGATTTTAAACAAACTAAGTAATAGATTAGTTTATTCAGTGAAGAAGCTGCGCTACTTTATCTCGTTTACAAAGCTCTACCTCTATCCCTTTATCCTTTAATTCCTCCACTATTACCTTTGCCGTTTTTCTTTTTTTCAGTTCATCATTGTGATCGATTTCACTCATTTTATTTAGTACTGTCATCATGGATTCATCAATCTCCTCTATTAGGCTGATCTTAATTACACTTATAGTATAGAAAACAAATATGAACTGAGCGTGAATTAATAGAGTAGATAAATACAATTCATTATTTTTACACAAAAAGACTACCTTTATTCGAAAGTAGTCTTTAAGAAAAAATTAAATTGGTACTAATTGGCAAAAAAGTAGCATCTACAAGTTTCTTGAAAGCAAATGTTGTAATTGTCTTCTTGGTAATAGTTGACTAATCCTCACTAATGTAGAAAAGCGTTTCCCAGGAACGACAACTGATTTCCTTTTTTCTAAACCATTGTATCCTGCTGCTGCTACTCTTGAAACCTCTATTCCATATTGATCAAAAATCTTTTCTAACTTTCCAACATTGGCCACTTTTGCAAAATTTGTTTTTGTCGGACCTGGACAAAGGGCGGTAACTACAAAATCACCTTGGTGCTTCAACTCTGAACCTAATGATTCAGAAAAAGATAAAACAAAGGCCTTTGTCGCAGCATACACGCTCATAGAAGGTGTAGATACAAATGAAGCTACGGAACCTACATTTAGAATCCTACCATAACGATCCTCTTGCATATCTTGAAGAAACAAATGAGTCAAGTACGTCAAAGATGTTACATTCAATTGAATCATTTGCAATTGTTTTTCAATTTCTAGGTTGGCAAAGTTGCCGGTCATTCCGTAACCAGCGTTGTTAATCAGTACATTCACTCGTAATTGACGCTTTTTTACTTCTTCAAATAACTCCTTTGGTGCCGCAGGTCTAGCTAAGTCCATCGCAATTATATTAACTTCTACATTCGAAAGCTCTTCCCTTATTTCCGCTAATCTTTCTTCATTTCGAGCCACCAATATAAGATTATGTTCGTTTTTTGCATAGAGCTTTGCAAACTCATAACCTATACCACTGCTAGCCCCTGTTATTAAAACTGTATCTATATGTTTCATTAGGGATACTCTCCTCTTATTAACTCTTTTAAAAATTAATCTTACTATGATTTAAATGGGACCACAAATAAATTGACTAAACGTTCTTTAAGACGGTCACCCCAAAATGACAAAAATATATAATGCAAATCTTTCTCTTTGATCGGATGTATAATAGCCTATTTTTTAAAAGGAACAGCAAGTGACGTACATCCTCCAGGCATAGGCATATAATAAATTCGATCAGACTTAGGAGGGAATAAGCAAAATGGACCAAACGACAAGACCTTATTTATATCCATATAATGCTAACATCGACAGAACAAATCATTACTCAGAATATCTGACAAGAACACAGTCTAGACATGAGCAACAATTGGAAGATGTACGATCTGGAATCAAAAGAACAGCTTCCGCCATCAACCTTTATAGACGGTTAGCAAATGCCGCACCTAATGAACAACATAAAAGAGAAATTCTTCATGCTTTAGAAGTAAGAAAAGCACATTTTAATCAATTTACTCATCTTTATATGAATCTGACCGGAAGACAACCTGAGTATCAGATCGAAATGGATGCATTTCAAAACTACAAGGACGGTTTACACAAAGCTTATGAACTAGAATTAGAAGACTTTCATGAATATCAAAGATGTTATTCAGAAACCGAAGATCGCTCATTTCAAAATGTCTTTTTATGGGCTTTACAAGGTGAGCAAGAGAATGCTTCTAGATTATACTCATTACATGAAGAAGATGTACGCCAGTTAACAGATTACGGATCAGAGCCATTTGTCGTTAATATCAATGAGATGACAAAGCAAAACAATACGTTTCGTACCGCCTTGTGGACAGGTGACCACTTACAAGTGACTTTGATGAGTATCGATGTAGGTGATGATATCGGCTTAGAAGTACACCCCCATCTAGATCAGTTTCTTCGCATCGAAGAAGGGCAAGGACTAGTGCAAATGGGTGATAGCAAAGACGAATTAAATTTTCAGGCAGAAGTCTTTGATGACTTTTCCATCTTAGTCCCAGCTGGGAAGTGGCATAATTTAACCAATACTGGCAATAAGCCAATTAAACTTTACTCGATTTATGCCCCTCCACAACATCCATTTGGAACAGTTCATGAAACAAAAGAAATAGCAATGGCTGCTGAAGAGGATCATCATCATTAGTGTTATCCAATAAGGGAATCTGTATGATTCCCTACACTTTGGCCTTTCATTATCCTCAATCTTAAATTCCAAATAACCTTACCCTAATATATAGCTCTAACGTTGTATAAAACAATATTCAATTATGGATAAACAAATTTATTCTGGCTATCAGAGCATAATAAAAGAGAATAAGGGTAAAGGTGTACTAAAAGGCTGTGGCGGGTGCCTGGGCTTGCTTATTGTTTTAGTTATTATCATAGCGTTAATCGGAAGTTGTTTCGGTGGTGATGAAGATCAACCTGCACCTGTTGAAGAAAAACTAACGGAAGAAATTGACGTTAATCAAGATGAAATGACAGATGAGTCTGAAGCTGACCTAGATGACGAAATGAACGAGGAACAAGAGCGCAATATACCAGGAACGCTTGGATATGGAGTAGACGAATTTGCTGAGCGCTACAATGCCGCTGCAAGTGAAGTTGATGTTACATGGAGAATCAGTAATGTCGACGTCACAGAAGGAGAAGTTCAAAATGTGTTTCAGCATCGTATTACAGATAATGTATACGTAATGGGTACGATAAATAAAGCCGACGACAGCCTCCGTGATGTATCATTAATTGGTGCAGGAGATGGCACGGAACAGTCCGGGCACGATATTCTTTTTAATATAGGCTTACTTATCATGGCAACGAATCCTGAGTTAGATGCAGATGAAAGAGGCTCAATTATGGATGGACTCGGATTCTTAGACAACGCCTCAACTGACTTTGAAGGCGAAACAACGTATGAGGGATTACACTATTCTATCAGTGTGTCTGAAATGATTGGAGTCATGTTTTATATACAAGATGAACATGATCAAGGTTTATAAAGAAAATGATTAAAACACCTATAGTTAAACGAATCTAATCCCCCACTGAGAATCCGGGGGATTAATCGTCATGATCGTTCACTTGATTTACGAATATACATAGATCTACTGGCTATTCCTTTTATTTTTTAACAATATCATTATCTTATCGATAAAATCCTGAAAATTACATGTTCCTTTTTGTTGTTGTCTATACCATTTTTTCACAGTCTCAAGTATCCAAATTGGTACTTCTCTTCCTTCAATTAGATGATAATACTGCAAATATCCTTCTTTTAGATAGCCCCAGCGCTGATCGTCCCCTTCTTTCATGTATTCAGAAACGTCAATAAGTTTGGCCCTCCCTTCATGTAGAAGGATATTTTTTAAATGAATGTCTCTTGGATTTAGACCTTTTTCAAAAGCATATCGACGGGCACGCTCAACATCTTCTATCGCTGTTAAAGGAATATAAATACCTTTTACTAAACAGTCGTATAGAGTAATCCCCTTTTCATAACTTATCATGAGAACGTTTTGATCTGCTTTGTAGAAGATAGGGAAAAATTCTGACTGACCAAGTTTCATATAAACTTGTTTTTCGAACTCCATTTTCTCTAACTTCTCTTTGCTATAAACTTTAAACGCATACTCTGGTTCATCTAACAAACGAAATACAGCAGCATCGGTCCCAACTCCTATGCATTCCAGCTTTTCTGAATGACCTTTAATCAACACAAGCTCATTTGTACTAGAAGAAACTACCTCTAGTTCTTTTATCGCATTTACTGCTTTATCCCAAACCATCAACTCGTTCCCCTTTTCATAAATAAAGAAATATAAATATTATCAATAGTGAATTACACTAGCTTTTTCTTAATCATTTTAAAAACTTTATAGAAAGCTATTATAGATATATCTAATTCAAACCGAAAAAAGACCTTTACCATAACGGCAAAGGTCTTAAATACAAAAAAGACCTTTACCATAACAGTAAAGGTCTTGCTAACAATCCTAGATTGCCAACAAAGCCGAGAGCGATTCACTCTGTAATGACGACTATGTTGTAAAAGCTACTCCCCTTTAGGAATACTATTAAATTAGTATTATAGTAAACGTCCAATCTAATTTTGTCAATATACCCTTTTAAGGAAGGTTCTACTTTCATTTTAGTGGTAGTAAGTAAGTAAGTAAGTAAGTAACAAACAAGCTAACTGAAGTAACACCTACTTTAGCGTCATTTTCGAGTGAATCGCAAAAATAATGTGATCACAACCCCCCTCTCAAAACCTGAGAAGGCGCGTCATTACTTCGTTTCTTATGAATGCCGTACTGGGATCGAACCAGTGAACTCCAGCCTGGCAACGTGGAGTCGCTATTTTCATTGAGACGAAGAGAGTGCGTAAAGCTTATTGTAAGTTCCTTGGAGATCCAACACTTACGACAGCGATACTAGATCGACTCTTATACCTATGTGAGATATTGACTTTTAAAGAAGATCAAGACTGCAAACACTTCTTTAATGTCCTGGCAATTTTGTTAAATGCTACTCATTGTTTTTCTAGGTAGCATTAATTATTTATCACGCCTCCTTTTTTAGGCTTATATTATTTCCTTTATCTGAATCCATAAGATGATTCTTTTTCTTCAACAGCTTGCCACCAATACGGAAGTTTTCAAGGAACAGCCACAGCATTGGAATCGTCATCAGCAATCCTCCCAAATTCAACAGACCCTTAACAGAATCAGAGCCTCCAGAAGTCACTAGCAGGTAAGATACTGTAGTCACAATAATCCCCATTAAGATTTTTATCTTTATAGGCGGTTCATCATCAATCTGCTGGTCACGAACACACAGAGTAGCGAGTACAGAGCACATAGGATCGGCTAGAGTTACAAAAGAAAAGATAACGGTTACAAGGAACACTATTTGAATTAGAGTACCGCCAGGCATATTACCAAGAACCTGGTAAATTGTAGTCTGCATTCCGAACTCCTGTACAGCAGCCCAGACATCTACAAGACCAGAAGACTGTACCTTCATTATCATACCGGCAAAAATCCCAACCCAGATGAGACAAAAAATAGATGGTACAAGTATGTTAAACAACAAAAATTGGCGAACAGTTCTTCCTTTTCCTAGGCGAGCCAGAAACATACCTATAACAGGAGCAAATATTATAAAGGCATTCCAGTAAGTAATCGTCCACTCATTCGACCACTGATCCTCAGGCACCATCGTATTATTATAAGTAATCTTGCTCCAAAAATTATCCATAATATTACCAAAAGCTTCAGTACTGATTTTACTGATAAACTGGGCATCTCCGAAAACCAACACATATCCTAACAAGAAAAAGAGTAACATCATGGTGATGGATGATATTTTCGTCAGCCCCTTAGAGATACCAGTAATACAAGAGATGATAAAAAATGTCCCCACAAAAATCGCAATGACCAACCAGACCATATTCCCTTGTGTTATATGAAATACACTTTCGATACCGGCACCAATCTGAAGAAGGCCAGCACCCATGGAGTTGGAAACTGCACTGGCAAGAGCAAAAACAGCAAATACTTGTACCACGGTAGTCAACCAAAAGATCTTCCGATTAAAACTATGCTCTACAAGTGAACCAAACGAAAGACTTTTCTTGGTATTATAAGTCAGTAGAGCGAATGCAAGACCACATAAAGAGTACATGGAGTACTGAACGAAAGACCAGTTAAACATTGCCTGACTGACTGCGAAAATAGCAGCCTCCCGGGAACCAGCCTCTACACCGGCAGCTACAGGCGGTGTCATAAAGTGATAGATTGGCTCTCCCATGGCCCAGAAAAGCAGGCCAACGCCAACACCTCCACAGATGGTGATAGAAATCCATTGCCAGGTAGTGTACTCCGGCTTTGCATCCTTACCTCCGATACGAACGTCCCCATACTTAAATATCACAAAACAAACTGCAAAAATAATGGATAATACAGATAAAATATTAATCCACCAACCAAAATTATCTCCTACCCAATAAATAGTATTATTTAGGAACGTACCAAACTGTTCAGTGAAAAACATACCGAAAAGAATTTCTACCATAAGAATAATGATTGCTGGGATAAATACTGCCTTATAAAGTCTATACGTTTTTTCATTTTTCCTCATATGCTTCTTCTCCCTTTGTATATTCAATATAGTCTTGTTGATTACGCTTTTACCGTCCCTCACCTTATTATTTCTATTAAATCATTAACGCTTTGGCATAAATAGATAGTAAACGTTTTCAATATTTCCCAGCGGTATAGGAAAACATTTCTCAAGTTTACAAAATGAAAACTGATAGAATAGATGATCACCGTTTCCAGTAACCGTTTCCATTTTCATAGTTGAGGAATTTGGCCTTCACTTTAAAGCTGTATGATATTAATTAAACTTGATATAATACTGTTATCCTCTTTCAAAGCTGCTTGAAAAGCTAGGGTCATTCCAAAAGGTTTGAACATCTGTATCCTATCCTCTCATAAATTTAAAATTGAAAAGTTATTTTTTTGAATGATAAGTTTAGATAACATTCGCAATTATCTATAAATAAATATTACCACAAAATGAATGCATTTACATCATTTTTAATAAAATGGAATTTTTATATCCATTTTAGATTCGCGCATTTCTTTTACTACCTATCACTTCAGAAAGTAAAGTATTTGCTTCTTTTATTTTGAAGACCGCTGAAAATGTTACATCTAAACTATTATTACTAATTATAAATTGTTTATCTCCTTTCTAAAATTCCCAAATAAAACAAGATCACTAAATGTATCTCTACATTAATAGTGATCTTAAAATTAATCATTAAATTCTATCTGTCAATTCTCAAATTCATAGTTTCGCCTTTCACTTAGATAACTCTTTATTAATACAAATCCTTATTGCTCGAGCGTAAGGGTCTTACTCCACTATGCTTTACTGAGATTAGTTTCCTAGTATTAACTTTGGTAGGAATAGTACCAATTCTGGAAAATAAGTAGTTAGAAGAAGTGTAGGTAACCAAGCAAATAATAACATCAGGAGTGCTGGCCCTATGATATCTTTTATTGACGTTTTACCTACTCGACTTCCGAGATATAATAGAGGAGCTGTTGGTGGAGTCAGTAGTCCCATCCCCAAATTCACCCCTATAATAGCAGCAAAGTGTATGGGGTCAACGCCTAAATTAATAACAACAGGAAGTAAAATCGGTGTACAAAGCAATACTGCACTTACATCATCCATTAACATTCCAATAATTAATATAAAAATATTGATCATTAACAGCAATAGGAAGGTGTTTTCTGTTATAGACAATAGAAAGTTAGTTAGTAAACCAGGTACATCCTCCATAATAAAAATACGACTAAGTAGCATCATTGAAAATATCATAACCATAATAACTCCGGTTGTAGTCGCTGACTCTACTAATGTTGTATAAAAAGTTTTCTTATTTAATTCCTTGTAAATCCAAAATCCAACGGGAATGGCATACAATGCTGCTACTGCAGCCGCTTCAGTTGGTGTCATGATTCCGCCATATATTCCTCCGAGCACAACGATAGGCATTAGCAAACCTGGGGTGGCAGAAATACCGCTTTTTCTAAGTCGTGAACCAATTGGTACCGATATTTCATTTGAACTTTCGTCTTTAAAATCATTTCTTCTCATATATATATAATTAATTATACATAATAATGTTGCCAATATAAGTCCTGGTATTACTGTTGATAAAAAACTAGCTAATACTGATTGATTTCCAACCCATGCATATAAGATCATGAGAGCACTAGGCGGGATGAGTAGGCCTAATATAGAAGCGTTAGTGATTAATGCAGTAGCAAACCCTTTTGAGTACCCTTTTTTTTGCAAACGAGGTAATAATATAGGTCCCATACTTGTAAGTGCAGCAGCACCACTCCCTGAGATGGCACCAAAGATTACACAGGCAACCACTGTAACAATACCTAAACCACCTTTAACCTTACCAAAGAAAATTTCAGTAAAATCAACAATTCTTCTCGCTATTCCTCCCTTATCCATTAAACCGCCAGCTATAATAAAAAGAGGGATAGCTAATAGTACAATGTTATCTAATTTACTAAACCCATATGGAATTAAAAAGCTAGGATCATAGCCTAATGACACAACTAAAAAAATAGTTGTAATGAGGAAGACAAATGGTACAGGAACCCCAAAAATTAATGTAATAATCAAAATTAATAAAGCAATCATCAGTTCCATATTTAAACACCTACTTTTCTAAAAACGGAAAGAATCTTGGTAATAACATGAACAAGTGAATAAACACACATTAATACGAAACCTAGTAATACGGTTGCATATGGAATAAATAAAGGTATTTGCCACCCTAGTGTTTTTCCCCCGTTGTCAAAACTCCATAAGACAAATTCCGTAGTCCAGATTGTCATTACTACACATGTAACAAATGTCAATATAGAAACTATTAAGCTTATCCATGATTTAACTATTTTACTCTTAACATAGGAATCTACAATGTCTGCAGAAATGTGGCTATTCTCATAGCTGGCAGTAGCAGCACCCATAAAATAGATTAAAAAGGTTGGGATGAGAAGTAATTCATCGATCGCAAAAATATCAAGCTTTAGAACATATCGAAAAAAAACCGTTAATGACAAACCAATAATTATTAAAAGTGAGGAGAAGAACATAATACTTTTTTGAACTTTAAGTAAGAATTTCAAATGGATCACTCTCTTTCAGTATAAAAACATCTAATTATGCTGAAAATGAAACACCTATATTCACTAGCAATTCCCGAAAAATGACACTAAATTATTTAACAACGCTGACATAATCAAGACAGTCTTGATTATGTCAGCTCGTCTAATTCAGTATCAATCTATCGACTCTAACAAATTATCAATAATTTCATCACTCATAGGTCCTCTTAATCTATCCCATGTATTTTCGCGGACATACGCACGCAACACTTCAATTTCGTCTTCACTTAAATCAATTACTTGAATGCCTTCTTCTTCCATTAGTTGAACATACTTTTCATCGAATTCTTCAGCTGTTATAAAGCTTTGCTTCATTAGTTCATTTGCTGCTTCACTAATGATTAATTGATCTTCTTCATCAAACTCTTGCCATAGTTCATCATTTATATAAAAAGAGTCTGAATTAAAAAAGTCATTTGTTCGATAGAAATAGTTTATTACATCACGAAAACCGTGATAGTTTAATGAAGCTTCCCCACCAGACCAGCCATCCGCTGCGCCAGTTTGTAATGCAGTATAAAGGTCAGCGAATGGAATGGTTGTGATTCTAAATCCAATATCCTCCATAGGATAGGAATGCACTTCCATTGCAGGAGACCGTAATAATAAATCTTTATCTTTTCCTATATCAACTAAGTTTTGTATTTCTTTTGATGTTCCAAGTCCTCCGAACCCGTTCGCATGAAATCCTAATAGATGAGCACCATGCTCCTTATTTATTTCTTGTAATTTTTTAAACACATAAGAATCGGAGCCAATTTTATCGTTTAAATCGTCATAATCATCGATCAGGTATGGCATCACTTCTAGTGCTAGTCGACTATCCATTTGACTAGGTGTACTAATTAACCCCATATGAATGGTTCCACGTAATATCTCTGAATACACAGTAGAATAATCCCCTAATTGATTCGCAGGGTATACCTTAATTTCTATTCGGCCCTCGGTTTCACTTTCTATTCTTTCTGCAAATTTATGCATTGCTTGTGTACTCGGGTGATCTTCAGGAGACTGTCCAGCAAGTTTTAGAGTGTATTTATCATTGCTTTCACCGGATCCTTCACTACCAGTTTCTGTTTGAGAGCTACATGCTACAGTTATTAATGTAAAGACCACTGCTAACAATAAAGGGAAAATTTTTTTCATTAGTGTTCCACCTTTCAGTTTTTTATATAGATAGTGCCTAGGTATTCTGAGAAAGGAACTTGATTTGCTGTTCTCTTAAGACTAGGAGAAGTGCCTTTATCATCTCATTCTGTAGGTCAATTTTTTTATTAATTTTAAGCGCTTACATTTAAATTCATAGACATGTCATTCTGTATCATGTTAGCAAAATGCTCGTATTGACTAGTAGATATATCAATCCCCATTCGTAATAGCAATCTATCTATTCCATGAATATTCCACCTCCTTTTTAAATTTTTAGAATTATCTAAAATGTACTTTAAGCTTATCACCAAAAAGGAACTTTTTCAATCGTTTTTTAAAAAAAGAATATTTAAATTCCCTAATTTAAAATATAGTTATTTTTAAATAACCCTTAGAGCAGAGACATAATTTTAGCAATTATTTTCTTGTGAAGTTTACAATAAGCACACCGAATAGAACCATTGAAATTCCAACAATTTGAACCCAGGATATGGGAGAATTATAAATAAAGAAGGAAATCCACATCGTATTTACAGGAACCAAATTCATGTAAATACTTGCCTTACTAGCACCGAGTTGATGAATTCCTTTATTCCATAAAAAAAAAGCAATAACTGTTCCAAACACAACCAAATAAATCATTTCAAACCATGATTGAACAGATGTAGTCTGAATTAATACAGTCCAATGATTCTCAAAAAGTGAAGGAATAAACAGTAACAAAGAGCCCATAAGCATAGAGACTGTTGTGGATAGTAATGGGGATATTCCTTTTTCCAAGACAACTTTTCCAATTAACCCATAAAGGACCCAACAAATCAACGCCAAAAAAAATAGTAAATCCCCTAGGTTGAACGAAAAATCAAATAGTGTATTAATTGACCCATTAATGATTACAAGAAAAACTCCTGCTAATGAAAGAGTTAATCCAAACCCTAATTTCTTATCCCATTTTTCCTTTAAAAATAATACTGCACCAACTGTGGTAAGAATTGGTGTTATGGCCATAATAAGAGATCCATTGATGGCTGACGTATACATTAATGCCTGAAAAAAGAAAAAATTATAGGCAAAAATCCCTGTTATCGCCATCAAACTTAGTCCTATCCAATGCTTTTTTATTAAATTAAAGGTAAAATCATGTTTCAGCCACATTATAAACAATAATAAAACTCCAGATATTCCAAACTGGATTGTTGCAGCTGTGAAAATAGGAATCTCGTTAATTACATTTTTGGTAACACTAAAAGAGCCTCCCCAGAATAAAGGAACTAAAAACATCTGGGCACCCATTTTTTTCTTATTAATCGTAATTGCCCCCCCTTCTCTGAGTCTGTTAAATGGAAATAAATGTTGAAAAATTGGAAAGAACGTGATTAGAAATTTATAGAAGGCGTAGCAAAAAGGATCTTATCCAATTAGACAAAACCCTATTTCCAAATCTAAATGCATCCAATTTATCTCCCCATTTTTTGTTAAAGAAAAGATGCTATATAGTTGCTTGCATAACTAAAAAAGAGTCAAAAATGATGCACCTCCTAAAACTATCCCTTATTTTTATTTAAATCTACCAAATCTTTATCTGACTTGATTAGGTTCTAAGTATTGAATACCTTTAATCTATGGATATCCAATAATTAATCAAATCAACTCTTTAAAATAGAACGACTGTATATCTTGCTTTTTTTCTTATTAGACTGTCTCTGAGCTACAAGAATGGCTGAATACAAAACTAATGCTATACCAAACAACTGCCAACCTTTCAGATATTCCCCAAGGAAAAGTACTCCTGTAACTACTGCCACAATAGGTTCTATCGTTGCTAAAATGGAAGCCTTACTAGCTTCTAAATGCTTAAGTCCCGAAGTATACAAAATAAAAGCTGCAACCGTTCCCACTAACGATAACAATAGCGCAGACAACCAAACATCTACATATTGAAATTGATCAACCTTTCTTATTGTGTCACTTGTTAGTAACATGAAAATACTCGTGTAAAGAAATGTGTACGTGGTAATTGTCAATGCAGAATATCGCTTTGTTACCGGCTTAGTGAATATACTGTACAATGCATAACAAAATCCAGATAAAATTCCGAGAAAAATGGTATTCATAGAAATACTTTCTTGCCCTAATGGTAGTAAGCCAACAACAAATGCACATCCTGTAATAGCGAGTACAAGTGCCCAACCTTTACGAATGGTCAATGGCTCTTTAAAAAAGAGCCTAGAAAGGATGGTCACAAACAATGGACCTGTGTATAAAAGTGTTACTGCTAGGGATAAACTCGATTGAGAGAAAACCTCAAAGTAAAAATAATTAAATAAGGCAATACTAAAAATTCCCGCACCAGCGAAAAAAATATGATCTTTTAATCTAGTACGTAACTGATCACGATAAAATAATGCCATAATGAGAATTAAGATAACAAAGGTAAAGATACCGCGAATAGCCACCACGTCCCAAGCCGTGAAGCCTCGATCATACAATGGTGCAATAAATAACCCAATCAGTCCCCAACATACCGCACCAGCAATTGTAATGATGTAGACTCTCAAGCTTGTCAATTTTTCCATACAACTCAACCCCTATCTAGTTGCCCTTTAATTCGTTTATAAAAGGTTGAGCCCCTCCTTTTAGTGAAAACGCCCAACATCCTCATCTTTCTACTAAGAACTATTTCATTTCAATCGTCTATACGGTTAGGAGTTCCCTCAAAAAATCACACCAGGTTCTATAAATGCCCGATTTAATGAGGGCCCTTCTATCTATATAATCCTTAGTTTTAAAATAGGTTGAACTGGCTCCCCGTACAAAATTAAGGTACTTAATTAGAAGCTACTGCCTTAAATTTCTTTTCTTTTTGAGATTCAACAACCCCAAATTCTAGCAAACTATTTACATTTTGGGCTGCAGTGAATCCTGTTTGAATAGCTGTTTCAGTATAATAGGTGCCTAAATAATCACCTGCTAAGAACAGCCGGCCCGCAGATTTTGTTAATAAAGGTTGTAGTTTTTCACGACCTGGGAAGACATAAGCTGACCCTAATGGAAATTTGTTTACGTGAGCCTCAACCACATTATCACTAAAACCAGGAAATATTTCATTTAAATCTTTCAAATATATTTGAATTATTTCCTCATCAGATTTATCAATTAGCCGACGTCCACTTTCCCCTGGTGAAAATGTCATTAAACTACTACCTCGTTGCCTCTCCGTTTCCATTGAACGGGCTAGATTAGATTGATGAAGAATAATGTCAAATGACCTTTTAGGTGTAGCAAAAGCATATACATCATCCCAAACTTGAGGACCTGTCTCATTTGTTAAAAAGGCTGCACTAACATGTGGACCATATTTAATCTTACCTAGAGCATTTGAGATTTCTGGGTCCATATTAACCGCTATTTTTTTTGTAATGGGTGCAGGAGTTGCGAGGACCGCATAACGTGCTTCCTCCTCACGCTCCACACCGTCTTGGTTATAGCGTACGACAACAGAGTCTTCTTTTTGAAAAACCTCAAAAACTTTTGCATTTAGTTGAACACGCTCACCTAATGTTGTTGCAATCGTATTCGTAAGTGTTGATGGTCCTCCAAGGATATTTCTCGATAATCCTTCACTTTTGTTCCATATCAAGTTGAAATATCCTATTCCTGATCCTGCAGTCATAGTCTCAGGACTGCCAGTCGAACGGCTAACTGTAGGTCTAAAAATCGCATCTGCGTCTGGTGGTAATTCACCAGTAAATTCAGCAAAAGTTCGATCACTCATAAATTCTAAAACTCGTTGTTGTTGAACTCTATAGTCCTCTGCTGGACGTTTTTTTGCTACTTTGCTATATTTAATAACTGCAGCACGCACTTTAGCACCTGCAAGCATCATAGCAAATCTAGATTTCCATGACATAGGGACCCTGAATGGATACAATTCAACTCTACCACCTAAAAGCAACTTCCCATTCAAAGACATGGCAGATAAGATGCCAGGTACAGGTAACGCAGTTGTTCCTACAGATTTAAATAATTCATCTGTAGCTGAACCAGGTCCGGCATATAGATGTCCGCCCCAATTTAGCCAATAATCTCCTCGGCGTTCAGATCGCACACGTCCACCAACTCGATCATCCGATTCTAAAAGTAGAATATCATGGTGTTTAAGACGCCAGGCAGCGGACAAACCAGCAAGTCCACTGCCTATGATAATTACATCTTTCATTGAATTGCCTCCCAACCCTATAGATTTAATAAACTCTCAGTTTCTAATTAATGTTGTTGTAATTTACGTTCTCCTAATTCACTCAAGATAGACGTAATCTTAGATTTATAATCTTCAGAAGCTGGTACTAGTGGTAATCTGCTTGGTCCTCCGGATAATCCAAGTACTTCCAAACCTGCTTTAACTGTTCCTGGAATCGTTTCATCTTCAATAGCATTATATAACTCTAACAATTCCAAATTTAATTTAGTCGCCTCTTTTAGATTATTTTCATTTACAATTAAATCGTATAGTTTTGCTAGTTTTGTTGGAGCCAAGTTGTGGACTACTCCCACAGCACCATGCCCACCTATTGCTAATGTAGGTAAGATTAGATGTTCAAATCCAGTAAGTACCGCGAAATTTGGATTATCTTTTGTCAAGGCAATCAGTTTAGAAGTATGCTGTCCATCAGCCGTATTCTTAATTCCAACAATTCCGTCTATTTGGCTTATTTCATGAATTAATTCTGGATCAAGTTCCACACCTGTAGCATCAGGATAATGATAGATGACAATTCCAATACTAGAGTTTTTTGCTACTGCCTTGAAATGATCAATGATTCCTTGTCTACTTGTTGTCATATAATAAGGATTAATCACCAAGGCACAATCTGCACCAACTTCAGCTGCATATTGAGTAAGTTCAATTGTATCTTCTGTTCGATGACATCCTGTACCCGCCATAACAGGCAATCTACCATTTGATGTTTCACATACAAATTTGATTACCTCTTTTCGTTCTTCCATGCTCATGAGTGAGTATTCTCCCGTACTCCCCCCAACTAAAAGGCAGTTCATTCCTCCGTCAATCAAATGTTCAATTAGTTGCTTAAGTCCTTCAAAATCAATGCTATTATCCTCTTTCATAGGTGTTGGTAAAGCTGGGATCATTCCAAATGGTTTATACATATACTTCTCCTCCTCGTAAATGTTAATAAAAATTAGTCATCTTGATAAAATCTTAAAGCTAATAAAAAATGTGTTTTTCCAGTTCATGTAACTTCATCAATCATGTATAGAGATAAAAAAGCGTTTTCAATATTAGGATTTCTAATCTATGTTTGTTTGATATTCACATAGACACTTTTCACTTCCGTGTAATTTTCTAAGCCATACTCTCCGCCCATTTCACGTCCAATACCTGATTGTTTGTATCCGCCGAATGGCATTGTTTCCCACTCAAGACCAACATCATTAATCCAAACGGTTCCTGCTTGTAGTTTACGGGCAATATAATGACCAGATTTTATATTTTCTGTCCAAACACTAGCTGCCAAACCATAATCGCTGTCATTTGCCCTCATAATTACTTCCTCGATCGTATCAAAAACAAAAACAGACATTACCGGGCCAAATATTTCTTCACGTGCAATAGTCATATTATCTGTTACATCCGCAAAGATGGTTGGTTGAACAAAATATCCTTTATCCAATCCCTTTTCGCCACCCGCAATCAGACGTGCACCTTCTCTTTTTCCTTGCTCTATATAGTCAAGCACCGTTTGTTTTTGTTTAGCTGAGACAAGTGGACCCATATCAGTTTCGGGATCCATACCTGGACCTAATTTTAAAGTATTGACACGTTCTACTAGTCCCTGAAGTACCTGATCGTAGAGGGTACGATGGACATAGATTCGTGTGCAAGCACTACAGTTTTGTCCGTGATTGTACATTGTACCGTTAAATGCCCCCTCAATGGCCTCTTCAATGTTGGCGTCCTCTAGGATGATTGCAGGTGATTTCCCACCTAATTCAAGCGTAACTCCTTTGAGCTGATCAGCTGATTTTTTCATGACCTCTTTTCCGACAGATGTAGAACCGGTGAACGAGACTCTATCTACTTTTGTATGTGTGACTATTGCTTCACCAGCTGCTCGACCAGAACCAGGAACAATGTTAACAACACCATCCGGAAAACCAGCTTCCTTAAAAAGCTTTGCTACATAAAGTAGAGAAAGTGGTGTTTCAGTTGCAGGTTTAATAACAACTGTACATCCAACAGCTAGAGCCGAACCGAGTTTCCAAGCTGCCATCAACAGAGGAAAATTCCATGGAATAATTTGCCCTACGACTCCAACAGGTTCGTGTTCTGTATAGTTCACATAATCAGGTGATACTTGGGTTGTCTTTCCTTGGATTTTCGTTGCGAACCCGGAATAGTATCTGAAGTGTTGAATGGAACCATCTACATCATCTGTTAAGGCAACTTTATACGGCTTGCCGTTATCCAGTGACTCCAATTGCGCAAGCTCTTCTCGATTTTCTTCCATTAAGTTTGCAAATTTATAAATAAGATGTGAACGTGTAGCCGCTTCCATCTTTGACCATTCACCTTCATCAAAGGCTTTCCTTGCTGCTTCCACTGCAATATCAACATCTTCCGGTTGTGCTTTACTAACTCGAGCAATCACTTCTTCATTAGCAGGGTTTATAACATCAAATGTCTTATCGCTAATCGCTGGCACGTATTCCCCATTAATATAAAGACCTATAGGTGCTTCCAAAAACTCTTTCACTTTAGGTTTTAAACTGTAATAAGTTGCCTCCATTTTATTTACCCTCTCCTTTTTAGCTTTTTTACTATTCCTCGTAACAATTACTAAATAATTGAGTGTTTTCAAATTATTTAATAATTGAATTTTAGCAACGAAATGAAGTTTTGTAAACCACTTTTTTTAAAAAGGAATATAAATGTTCATTTGTTAAATATTCAAAAAACTCATTAGGTCTTAACTCGTGCTAAACTATTCTTTGTTTATCCGTGCCCAACACTTGATTTATGAAGTTATTAATTGGAATCTTACTATCTTTGGATTGTTGATTATTAATTACACATATATTTTTGTTTCCATTTTTTATATTTCCAATCAGCTCTGACATCGAGTAGTTCACCGTTAATAATCTTGTGAGTTGCATAACCTAGCCTACTGGTAGGATAAGGAGGGAATCGTAAGTTCAATATAATAAGGTTAGAATAGAATTGTCCTTATTTAAATTGAGGGCGTTCGAATAGAACTAACATAGGAATAATAGGTGGATTTATTTTTTTGCATTAAAACTAAAATAGGTAAGCGTATAGTTAGCACTGTATGAACAATTTTATTTATACTTTCGGACGGTAGTATACCCGATATTAATTGATACTAAGGATTTATAACTTAAAAGAGATTACAGTGTTAAGAGATTACAGTGTTAATTGTCTCAAAGCTTCTAAAATAGTATGGTTCTCCACGAAATGTAACTTCACGTCAGACAAAAAAGAGAATCATGGTTAATGATCCTCTACATATAAGCCAATATAAAATAATCAATTTCTCCCAGATTAATAAGAAAAAGTTATATTCTTTTCTTGAAGAGTTTTTTCTAGTTTCTTTAACTTATTAATAGATTCTTCTGGTGACCTTTTTCCAATTTCGATTACCAATGCATCTAGCAATGCAATTATTGGTACAATAGAAAATTGCTCTTCACTAACTTCTACTTTCAACGTTACAGACGCATAAGAAATAACAGGACATGAGATATGATCAGTTATTAATAGAATACGATTCCCTTGTTCATAGGTCAGTTTAACTGCTTCAATAATTAGATTAGTATATGGTTCGAATGCAAACACCACTAATATTTCATCCTTTTCTAATTGCAAAATCCTGTCATAAACAACGTCCACATCAAGGCTTAATTGTCTAATTTTCGGGTAAAACTCTCCAAGCAGCTGTTCAAAGTATAAAGAGGTTGCTTTGTATGGTCTAGTACCCAAAACATTTATATAGCTTGATTTTACAATCAAATCAACCGCATCCCCAAAATTATCAAAGAGATTTGAATCCAATGACTTTTCTAATAAATCAACAGATTCTTTCCAAACTTTAACTAAAGTTGGAACCCCCTCACCCTCTGTTGGAATTTCGGTCAAAGATTTCTTTAAGGTCCATTTTGATACAGATGGGACCGATTCATCGTATATATCTTTTCGTAAGTCGTTAAAGTTTTCATATCCTAAAGCATTTATCGTACGCATAACAGTAGAAATTCCAACTCCGGCATTATCCGCAAGCTCTTTAATTGTGATCAATCCCATAGATAAATAATTCTTCAAAATATAATCGCATAACTTCCTTTGTTTCTTTGGTAATGAATCTTTAATATCTACTATTTTATTTATTGTTATTGTTTCATTATCTAAACTCATTTGTATCCCCTTTCACCTTGAATTTTATATATCCGAAAAATAACCTCTTTTGGACATTATAACGAAAATGTCACAATTGCAAAAGAAAACCATTACATGGACAATTTTTTCATAATAGGCTTTAATTATATTTATACCCTGCTATCCCATAACTTGCTTGATAATTCACTTCAAAATCTCTTTTTATTGGCCACACATATTCTAGCATCGACTTCCATTCAGTATAGGATAAAGGCTACCTAACGTTACGCTCTCCCCAGTTCTTAACGATGCGGTGCCTTTACTGGGTGCCCCTCTTTTGGCGTTACAGTTGTAATCTGTGCCTTTGTGACGTCCAAAACTACTTCTACTTTTTTAATCCGATTATAAATTCGCGAATAGGGTAGCCACGGCCGGTGGGCTACCCTATTAATATCGAAAGCAAATAGCCGGTGGGCGGACTCACCGGCTACTTAAATTTTATTATTTTTAATTGCCAAATTCAATATATGCTTAAATTATTACCCCAACCCTATAGAAACTCCTTACATTTATTTTATAGGAAACTTTTCACGTATGAAAGTTTCGACTTGATCCGCAGTATTAAAAGAAAGCAATTGATCTTTGTAAGAAGTCAATTTCTCTTTAGAAAGGTTTCTAATTTGTGCACGAGCAGGCAAGATTGAAGTTGCACTCATACTAAATTCGTCCAGTCCTAGTCCTAATAGGATAGGAATAGCTATTGATTCTCCCGCCATTTCTCCACACATTCCAACCCATCTTCCCTCAGCATGCGCAGCTTCAATAACGTTATTTACTAGACTCAAAATAGCTGGATGATATGGTTGGTATAAATAAGATACACGTTCATTCATACGATCGGCAGCCATTGTGTACTGAATTAAATCGTTTGTTCCAATACTAAAGAAGTCCACTTCTTTTGCAAACTGACGTGCAATAACCGCTGTAGAAGGAATCTCAACCATAATTCCAATTTCAATAGTATCTGAAACTTTTATCCCCTCTGTTATAAGCTTATTCTTTTCTTCAAGCAACAGAGACTTAGCCTGTCGGAATTCATCTAAGGTTGCAATCATCGGGAACATAATTTTAAGGTTTCCATGTACACTTGCCCGAAGCAACGCGCGTAGCTGTGTACGGAAAATATCATCACGCTCTAAACATAAACGAATTGCACGAAATCCTAAGAATGGATTCATTTCTTCAGGAAGCTTTAAGTAACTTAACTCTTTATCGCCACCGATATCCAATGTACGAACAACAACTGGTTTATCACCCATTTGTTTAAGAACAGATTTGTATGCGTCAAACTGCTCTTCTTCTGTAGGTAATTCACTCTTCCCCATATACAAGAATTCAGTTCGATAAAGACCAACACCTTCACCACCATTTTTTAAAACGGCATTAACATCTTCAGGTGTACCAATATTTGCAGCTAACTCAACATAATGATTGTCAGATGTTACAGTAGGCTCATCCTTCAGTTTAGCCCATATCTCCTTTTTGTTCTTATATTCAACCTGTTTTTGTTTAAATAGAGAGATTAGTTCGGCTGTTGGGTTTAGTATAACATCGCCATTAATACCATCGACGATGATTAATTCTCCATTTTTAGCCTCTTTTGTAATTTCTTTAGTCCCAACAACAGCTGGAATTTCAAGAGACCGCGCCATAATTGCAGAGTGGGATGTTCGCCCACCAATATTTGTAGTAAATCCCTTCACAAACTGTTTATTTAATTGTGCTGTATCAGATGGTGTTAAGTCATCTGATACAATGATTACTTCTTCGCTAATTGATGCTAGATCTGAAAAAGTAACGTTTAATAAATGAGCCATCACGCGCTTAGTTACGTCCTGAATATCAGCTGCACGTTCTCTCATGTATTCATTTTCCATTGCTTTAAACATATCAATAAACATATTTGCCGTTTCTTCTAGAGCTGCTTCCGCATTAATTCTATCCGTTTTGATTTTATCTTGAATTGAGGTAATCATTTCTGGATCGCTTAACACAAGCAAATGTGCAGAAAAAATTTCAGCATGGTCGTTACCTATTGATTTTCTCGCGTTTTCCTTAATTTTCTCTAACTCTCGTTTAGAAATGTCCAGAGCCTTTGTAAGTCGAGTTATTTCATTCTCAATATCGTTTACGGATTTGCGTTCAAATGTTAGGTCGGGAACTGCAAGCTGATACACCTTTGCAATTGCAATTCCACTAGATGAGGCTATCCCTCTAATCATATCTTTCGTCTCCCTTGTCTACATGGCTTCTGTAATTTCATTTAAATATTTGTTGATTATAAGACATCTACTATAATATGAATCTAAATTTAACGCTTATCTATATTTTTATGTGAAGGGCAGTCGTGATCTCATTCATCAAAACTGAATAACATAAGTAGATAGGTCTGATTGTTATGTATTGTTACAAACATAACTCATGACCAGTGCCGCAAAAAACTATTTAATTATATTTTAGGCTCTGTCTCTGCGGTACTTGCCTTTTCTACCTGCTAAGAGGGAATGATTTTTTAGTGGCATACGGATTGAACCGTTATAATTTACTAGCCAAACTCCTAAAAGTACAAAAATTATTCCTACCAAAGTAATAGTATTCAATTCTTCCTTTAAGAATATGACACCCGACAGAGTACCGACTATTGGTACAATTAATAAAGAAATCGATGCTTTACTAGCTTCCATTTTAGAAAGAATATGGGACCATATAACAAAAGCCAATGCAGAGGCCAAGACTCCAGAATATAAAAGGTATACTACAGCCATAAGGCTCCAATGTGACTGACCACTTTCAAAAGTAATAGAAAATAAAAACAAGCCAATAGCTCCAATGGCCATTTGCCATGTTGTAAACTGAACAGCATCACAGCCTTGCAACTTTTTCTTGAAAATCAAATTAGAAAGTGCCCATATTATTGCAGAGCTTAACGCAAGAACTGAGGCCCATATATTTCCACCAATACTAATATCCATTGCTAAAAACAACCCAAAAATTCCTATTAAAATCCCACCTGTCTTTTTAGCATTCAATTTTTCTCCAGGAATGAAGTAATGAGCCATAAGTGAAAGGAACAACGGCATGCTATATGTAAGAACAGATGTAAGCCCCGCACTAATGTAATTTAAAGAAATTTGTATTGCAATGTTAAAATAAGTGGTCTGTAGTAATCCACATAGGATATACCATTTTAGTTCACGTTTTCCTGGTAACGGGATTTTTCTTAATAAGGTTATCCCAAAAAGTACAAGTGCCCCTAGCAAAAACCTATATGCTGCAAACAAAACAGGTGGAAACACGTCATTGCCCAGTTTCATAATGACAAAATTAAAGCCCCAAATAACACATAAAAAAAGCATCAACCCTTTCATTAAAAAATCCTCCCCTACTCCTTTTAGAACTATAAATCTAACAATAATTTAAAGTCCATTTATATATATATAATTTATTAATTCAAGCCAAGATAGATTTATTACTTCCCCTTCGCTTAAAAATATTAGTCTTGATCTAGAAACTATGGAGCATCTTTTGTTATTAATTAAAAAAACAGGAAAGTTTACCTTTGGTAAACCTTCCACATACTGGACTTATACAGCAAGTCCTTCCTTTACCATAACTTCCTCGATCCTTGATATTACGTCTAATTCATCTTCACCTTTTGCAACTACTTTCACACTTGCTCCTTTTGGAATTCCTAGCGACATTATTCCCATGATCGACTTAAGGTTTACTTGCCTCCCATTATACTCAAGCGTCACTTCCGAATTAAATGGAGTAGCCGCATTAACTAACGCCGTCGAAGGTCGGGCGTGAATTCCTGAATCATCAATTATTTTAAAACTTTTTTCAACCATTTTACATCCTCCAGTATCATTCTTATATGTTCTTATTTGATAGTCTTCTTATTTTTTTCTCATTACAAGGGGAAACTGAATTCTTCAAATGATTTCCCCCTATGAAATTATTTATCTAATTAATCTAATTGTTCTCCATTAGTTGCAATTACATTTTTATACCACTCAAATGATTTCTTCTTTATACGACGTTTTGTGCCTCTGCCCATGTCATCCTGATCAACATAAATATATCCATAACGTTTTGACATTTGATTAGTTGATGCACTTATCATATCAATACAACCCCAACTCGTATATCCAAAAACATCTACACCATCTATAATGGCTTCTTTGATTTGTTTGATATGGTCTCTTAAATAGGAAATACGATAGTCATCTTCAATAATATCGCCTTCTTCCAATACATCCATAGCCCCTAATCCATTTTCCGCAACAAACAACGGCTTTTGATAACGATCATACAGTTGATTTAAAGCAGTTCGTAACCCCTTAGGATCGATTTGCCATCCCCAGTCACTAGTTGGCAAATAAGGATTTTTAATTCCACCAGTGATTAAATTCCCTACTGCTCCTTCTAACTTTTCTGGATGTGCACTTACTGCACTAGACATATAGTAGCTAAAGGACACAAAGTCAACAGGAAATTCTCTTATTATTTTTTCATCTTCTGGCTCTGTTTTCAGTACTACATTTTTTTCCGCAAACATTCTAGCTGTGTAGTTAGGGTAGTAACCTCTTGCCTGAACATCACTAAAGAATAAAGACTCACGCTGCTTCTCAACTGTCGCTTGAATATCATCTGGGTCACAGCTATACGGAACAAGAAGCTGATAACTAATCATACAACCTACTTTTGCTTCAGGATTACTTTCTTTACAAGCTTTTGTTGCAAGAGCACTAGCAACAAATTGATGATGCGCCCCTTGATACTTTGCTTGTTCAATATGAGGGTGATTTTCCTCAATTACTCCTAGACTCACATAAGGGTGATGTTTTACACAATTTATTTCATTAAACGTCATCCAGTACTTCACTTTATCTTTATACCTTTTGAAAACAGTTGTTGCGAAACGAACATAATAATCTATTACTTTACGGTTTATCCAGCCGCCATACTCAGTGGCAAGATGAAGTGGCATTTCATAATGAGATAAAGAGACTACAGGCTCAATACCATATTTATTTAATTCATCAAAAACACGGTCATAGAATTCTAAACCTGCTTCATTTGGTTCTAGCTCATCTCCGTTTGGAAAGATCCGTGTCCAAGCAAGCGACATTCTGTAACATTTAAAGCCCATTTCGGCAAACAAAGCAATATCTTCTTTATAGTGACGATAGAATTCTATTCCGTTTCTTTTAGGATAATATTTTTCACTAGAAGGATCTTGAGCTTCCTCAACCTGTCTGTGGGTCATCATATGCCATTGATCAGCCCAACGTTCTTTTGAGATATTCTCATCAAAGATATATACATCCGAGACAGAAAGACCCTTTCCGTCAACATTGCTTCCTCCCTCAAGTTGATTTGCAGCTGTTGCTCCTCCCCATAAAAAACTTTCTGGAAATTTTGTTTGTAGCATAATAAATGCCCTCCTATTTTCATTAATTTTGTCTAGTATTCAAGCCCCTAGTAGGTTATATGTCCAATAGATCTATATGCAACTTAGACTATTAAAGATATTGTCTCTTCCCCATGAGCAACTTGTTTTTTGTTTAAAGGAAGAATATCTAAATATTTATTTGAATTCGTTACAACTACTGGAGTTGTTATATCATAGCCAAGCTCTTTTAATTTCTTAATATCAAACTCTGCAATTAAATCGCCTTTTTTTACATTTGCACCTGTTTCAACGAAACTAGTAAATCCTTCCCCATTTAATTTAACCGTATCTAGCCCAATATGAATTAATACTTCTGCTCCAGCATTTGTTGTAAAACCATAAGCATGTTTCGTTGGAAAAACCATTGTTAACGTCCCATCTACTGGTGAATATACCTTTCCATTTTCAGGAATAATGGCAATGCCTTTTCCCATTGCACCACTTGCAAAAGCAGGATCACTTATTTCCGCTAGTGATTTTGTCTGACCTGTTAGTGGACTGGTAATGCTTTCACGTTTAATTAATGTTTCACCTGCTGAAATTTCTTGCTTTGTAGATGGTTTCTCATCTAAATCTTCTTTAACTCCAAATAGATAAGTTAAAACAAATGCACCGACCATAGCAACAAAGTACCCAATAACGTATCCAGTCATTCCAATAGCGTTTACTGGGATTGTTAAAATACTTTTTTGGACTACTGCAATTGCAGCAGTACCAAATGCACCAACAATACCACCACCAATAGCACCTGTAATAATAGCAATAATAAATGGTCTTTTTAGCTTTAAGGTAACACCATAAACAGCCGGCTCTGTAATTCCCATTAACCCAGAAGCAAAGGCTGATAAAGATAAACTTTTCATAGTTTTACTTCTTATTTTAAAGAATACTGCAAGTACTGCTCCTGTTTGGGCAGCGACTGAAGGGCCAATCATCGAGCCTATTGCATCTGCACCATACATAGAAATGTTATTAAGCATTACTGGTACAAATCCCCAATGCAAACCAAACATTACTAAAATTTGCCACATACCACCCATAACAGTACCTGATATTATTGGACTTAACTCATATAGGTATAGATAACCAGAAGCCATTAAATTACTTGTATAGATTGCTACCGGTCCAATAATAATCAATGTTAATGGTAACATGATCAGTAGACAGAAAAATGGGGTTAATAAGTTTCTGATACTCTCATGAAGAAGCTTTTTAAAGAAATCTTCCACATATTTCATTACCCATATAGCTAAAATAATAGGAATGATAGTACTACTGTACCTTGCTAAAACGACGGTAATTCCTAAAAAGCTAAGGGATTCTTCAGCGTTAAAAGCGTTCACTAAATCAGGATAAATTAATCCCCCTGCCAAAGCTACGGCTAAAAATTGATTTACTTTGAACTTCCTTGCGGCTGTTATTGCTATAATCATTGGCAGAAAATAATAGAAGCTATCTCCTGCTGCTACAAGAATTCTATATGTTCCACTTGCTTTATCAACTACTTCATAATTACCAAGAATAAAAGTTAAACCCTTAATTAAACCTGAAGCTGCCAATAATCCCAGAATAGGACTGAATATCGCGGAAAGCAGATCAACAAATCGATTAAATAAATTTCCCTTTTTAGCATCCTTATTATTTAGCTGATTTGCCCCTAAATCTGTCTGCTCCATAACAGCATCGTATACAGAAGCGACATTATTTCCTATTACTACCTGAAACATTCCTCCACTCTCTGTTACAGTAATAACCCCTTCTAACTTTTCTATCTCATTTCGATTTGCTTTTTCATCATTTTTCAACGTAAAACGTAGACGTGTCGCACAATGATAAAGGTCTGAGATATTCTCTTGTCCTCCAATATGTTCGATTATATCTTTCGCTAATTTTTGATAATCCATCTAAAATACACCTCCTAATTAAATAAAAAAGACTTGAATTCAACCTAAAGGAATGTCTAACGACAATGTTTTAGATTTAATCCAAGTCTAGCCTCCCGAAGAGTAACAAGTTTGAAAAATAGTATTTAGTTTTTTCTTTCTAACAATCGCTGAATATGGATAGTTAAATAAGTTGCTTCCATATCAGATACTTTATAAGAATATTGGTTTCTTATATGCTCTTTTACTTTTTGCGTTATATCGAAAGCTTTTGAGTATCTTTCCTTTACTACCTCGTATAAAAATGGATCGTCTGAACTCTCGTTTATTTCTTGAGAGAAGATTCTATTTGCAAAAAACTTCAAATGAGTAATAAATCGAAATCCATTTAATGAATCTTCATCTATAGTAATATTTAGCTGATAAGTGACTATATTAAGAATTTCATTAATGAATTTTGTTATTTTCGCAACCGTATTCATACCACTATTTAACTGAGCGTTGACAAAATGAAAAGCTATAAACCCAGCTTCATCTTCACCTAGTTCTACATTGAAACGTTCATTGATCATTTGAACAGCTTCTTTTGCAACTAGATATTCTTCTTTATATAATTTTTTTATCTCCCAAAGTAATCCATTTTTTACATTGAGTCCTTCTCTATTCCGTGTAACCGCTAGATTGATGTGATCCGGTAATGAAATATAAATGCTCTCATTTAAATCTTTTTCAAGTTTCCGTTTTGCTAAACTGACAATATCATCAGCTATATTTAACTCTTCAATGGAAATTTCTTGTAAAAGTTTTTTGAATTTAGCGTATAAGCCTTGATCTTCTAAATAGAAACGTTTTTCAACTTTTTGCTTATCAACGTCATCTCCTTTCTTCTTATTAAATGCCAAGCCCTTACCGATTAGAATAATTTCATCCCCCTGGGAATCTGTACTTATGGCAATATTATTATTTATAACCTTTTTTATTACCATGCAATTCCCCCCCATGCTAAGAATTAAAAAAGGCAAGACTTCAACAAATTAAGGAATACTTTCCCTATGTTTGTTGAAGTCTTGCCTGCATTTTCAGTAACAATCTTCAATAGAATTTATTTACTTGAGTTCATATTACAATAAATTTTTTTAATTGTAAACCCTTTCTCCACGTTAATTTTTTAACAAAATATTACACTAGGATAATGTACCAAATCAACTCCATCTTAAAGATGTTTTTCCGAGTTACGGAATTGATCTAAGTATTCAACCTCTTCTCTTAAACTTACTCCCACTACTCTTTTTATGAATATGATCAAGCTGTGCCTTTACTTCCTATTATTAAACATTGTTATCTTCCTCTGATTTACTTAATTCCATGTAATCAATATCTTCGTAAAACCTCTTGTATAATTCACCTTTTTCATACTGCTTAAGATTTTCGATAGTTGATTCTAAAACTCCAATTTTCATAACAATAGATAAATCATTCGAAATATCATCAACGTTAATGGATCTCTTATACTTTTCTAACTCCAACATACGCTCACATAATTCTTTAAATCCTCTTAAAGAGAGTTCTTCTTTATATACAAAGTCTCGATTAAGGTCAACACTAGATATTTGTTGTTCATACTTTTTAATTGTTTCCTTTCGGTATTCCTCAGCTCTATCATATCTAAGCTGATCAGGACCAAAACGGAATTTAGTTCTCCAAGACAAGAAAGTCTTTTCTGGTACTCCTAATTCTTTAGAACCTTCCCATTTACTCATATTTTTCTCAACACAAAGTTCATACATAATGTCTTTTAAAGGCTTTCCGTACTTTTCCTCCATCATTTCCTTATATTCTGAATTATTCATATGTACCTCCCAATAAACTACTCTTTAGCGGGCTCATTTCACTATTAATATTCTCTAACACGATAGCAAATCATATTCACGTATGTAGTGTTTAAAATCATGATGATAAGAGTTTGTAATCTCTTGTTCTCCCATGAATTCGTCCTAATTGTAGGATTTATAATTTTTTATTTAACATTCCTTCTATTGCAAATGCTGCACCATGTTCTATATTTGTTTTTGTAACAAGATCAGCCAATTCTTTTATTTTAGCTTCCGCATTCCCTATTGCATCACCAATGCCTGCCACTTTGAGCATGGTCACATCATTAAAGTGATCTCCCATGGCCATTACATCTGCAATTTCTATTTCTAATAGACCAGCTAGGTGACTAAGTTCACCCACTTTTTGAGCTTGTGGATCAATAAATTCCAAATTTCCATGGGCTGATTTCGTCAGAACTTACTGTTCAATGCCTTTTAAATTGTTATTAATTCGTTCTAGTTCCTTATAATTATTGGAAAAAGCCAGTATTTTTAATAATTCAATATCTTTGTCAGCCAAAACCTCGCTAAAATCTGACTTCTAGGTACTCATCTTCTGCACATGCTTCTCACTTGCTGTGAAACTCTTTTTTGTAAAGTGGATTTTTTTAATAACTGGCCCTCTTCTACACAAATATTGTAAAGAAAGTGACCTTCTCTTTTGATGTTATACATAACGGTATTAACGAATTAACACTTTAAGAAGTTTAATGTTCATTTCCTAACCAACAAACCTTGTCTTTTTAATTATTATTTTCGGAATCCTTTAACCCGATTTTATCGTTTTCAGTAATTGACCTGATAATTCTACAAGGTACACCTGCTGCAATAACATTTGAAGGGATCTCTTTTGTTACAACACTCCCAGCCCCAATAATTGTATTATCTTGGTTCAGTTTCAAATGCAAATTAATTAACAACATGAGAGTTACTATTACTTTCAACTCGTTCCTTCTTTATCACTATAACGAACAGACTTGCTAGTAAGCAAAACATTCCTGCTAGAGTAAATGCCCATGAATAAGAGTTGAACACCTTATATATCGTTCCAGCTCCTCCAGCTGCCACGGCTGCACCTAATTGGTGGGCTGCAAAGATCCATCCATACACAACAACACTTTTCTCTAATCCAAAGATCTGTCTTGAAATGTTAACTGTTGGAGGAACAGTAGCTATCCAATCTAACCCGTAAAACACAGAAAAAATAATCAATAGAGTAATGGAACCTTCAGAAAGCGCAAATGGAAGAAACAAAAGTGAGGCTCCTCTTAAACTATAATACCAAAACAATAACCAGCGGTTATCAAATCGATCAGATAACCAACCAGAAAGAGTTGTTCCTATTAAATCAAAAACCCCCATTAAGGAAAGCATGGATGCAGCTGTGACAGCTGCAAAACCAAATCCTATACAGTAAGAAATAAAATGAGTACCAATTAATCCGCTAGTCGAAAGTCCACAGATAAAAAAGCTACCTGCTAATAACCAAAATTCTTTCACTTTTACAGCTTCAAATAAGGTGTGAAAGGCAATACGTATAGGATTTTTCTTTTGATCTATTCGCACTACCTGTGATTCTTCTTCAAGTCCATATGGAAGGATTCCTAAATCCTTAGGTGAATTTTTCATAAATAATAGGATAATAGCTAGCATAATGACACTAAGAATAAGAATGAGAGCCATTGCCCATTTCCAGGAATGTGTCTCTACAATCATCGCTAGAACTGGGAGGAGAATTAACTGTCCTGTAGCTGTGCTCGCAGTTAAAATGCCAAGCGCAAGCCCCCTCTTTTTTTCAAACCATTTATTTGCAATATATGGGCTTAATATGGTTAAGAACAAACCAGATCCCAAACCTATAATAATCCCCCAAATCAATACTAATTGCCAAGGTTCCACCATAAAAAAGGTGAGCAAAACCCCAACCAATAACGTAGTCATTGCTAAAATCATCATTTTCTTTAAGCCGATTACCTCAATTAATGCAGCCATAAAAGGACCTGAGAGCCCGTAGAGAAGAAGGCTAATCGCAAAGGCAAACGAGATTGTTGAGCGCTCCCATCCGAAGTCGTTTTCAAAAGGGACAATTAACACTCCTGATGATGATCGTACAATCCCTGCTACCGTAATCGAAAAAAATGCAATAATTAATATAATCCAACTATAATGAATTCGTTTCAAGGCTTCATCCCTCATTTATTGAAAAAAATGTAAATTGCACAAAAACATCTAGCATAGGATGGAATGTAAAAAGGCAAATAAATGTTCAGTTCACACATTCCACCCCGCTTTTTGTTTTACGTTTTATTTCATCTTAAATCTTCATTTTCATCATTCGACTGTTAGTTCTGCAACTGAATATAGGACTGCTTTTCCTGCCATCTTTACTCGTGTATCTTCATGTTTACAATAAAGAGTTCCACCTCTACTTGATAGCTGTCTTGCAACTAGTTCCTGTTTTTCTAATCTTTTTGCCCAAAAAGGAATTAGGCTACAGTGCAAGGAACCTGTTACTGGATCTTCATTTACCTTTAACTTAGGGAAAAACGCTCTCGAGACAAAATCGAATTCACTGCCTTTGGCTGTAACGCAAACACCCAATCCTTCTGGTAATTTTTCTAATTGGGCAAAGTCAGGACTTACGTTTCTTACATCTTCCTCGGACTCTAGTATAAAAACAAGGTCTCTATTTAAGTACGTTTCTTTTGGTACGATCCCTAAAGCGCTAATCATTTGATTAGTAACAGCAATTTCTTCTGAAGGAACAGAAGGGAAATCAAGTTCATATAAATCATCTTGTTTGTTTACAGTTAACTCTCCACTAATTGTATTGAACTTAACGGTATTCAATTGCTTTTCATAGTAATTTAAAATGATAAATGCAGTTGCTAACGTGGCATGCCCACAAAGGTTAATCTCTCCTCCAGGTGTAAACCATCTAAGTCGGTAATGGCCTACTTCTTTTACTGCAAAAGCTGTTTCCGATAGGTTATTTTCAATAGCTATTTTCTGCATGAGTTCATCTGAAATCCAATCATTCATAATACATACTCCTGCTGGATTTCCTTCAAAAACCTTTTCTGCAAAAGCATCGACTACAAAATATTTCATCTAATTACCTCCAGTGTTATAATGTGTTTAATAATTTATTGGTAGTTTACATCCTTTTATATATAACACTCAACACACATGTATAACACTTAAAGGAGAAGCTCATGCACATTGAAATTCAACGTAATGCTGACACTTCATTAACGAAACAAATATACCATTCGATTCTCGATCATATCCGTTCCGAACTCTTAGAAGACGACTTACAATTACCTTCTGTACGCGAGCTCTCAAAACAACTTGGAGTAAGTTTAGTTACTGTAGTCAAGGCCTATCAAAAACTAGAACACGAGGGGTTTATTACATCTGTTCAAGGAAAAGGGACATTTATTAGAAAGACAAAAATTGAAGAAGCAGAGAAAAAAGAAGGAACCCTTTCTTACGATTGGCAGCTTTCCGTTCAAGATTATTTACCTCGGTCTCAATTTGCTCGTTATCATCAAGTCCCTGAAAAAATTCATCTTTCATCTAATATGATTGATCCTGGGCTCCTACCTAATCGATACTTAGAGCAAGAGATTCATAAAATGCTTTCAAATAACCCTAGAGTTCTATCCCAATATGGAGAAATTCAAGGCGACAAAGAGCTCAGACAAGCAATGCATGAGTATTTAAAAAGAATGGATGTTCCAACTACTCCAGATCATATTTTAGTTACAAGTGGTTCACAACAAGGGATTGATCTAATAGCTCGTACTTTTGTTGGACCAGGGGATGTAGTAGTCATGGAAGCTCCCACTTATCCTGGAGCTATTGATGTGTTTCGTGGAAGAGGTGCTACCATTCTTACTGTTCCTGTTGACAGTGATGGAATGAGAGTAGATTTACTTCAGAACCTGTGTGATAAATATAATCCTAAAATTATTTATACAGTCCCTACATTTCACAATCCAACTGGTGCTGTAATGCCCACCAAACGCCGTAGACAAATTCTTGAGATCGCTCAGAGTATACATTGTTTAGTGGTTGAGGATGATCCATGTAGTGAAATCTATTTTGATAAAAAGCCTCCAACGTCAATGAAAAGTTTGGATCAATACGGTCATGTTATTTACTTAAAAGGGTTAAGTAAAACATTAGCGCCAGGCTGTAGAATTGGAATTTTAGCTGCTTCTGGTTCTATCTTTAAACGTCTTTTAGCTGCAAAGGCCAACACCGACTTAGGCAGTCCTTTACTAACACAAAAAGCCATCACTCCATTTATTACTTCAAAGAGAATGATGGATCATCTAAAAAAATTAAGAACAGCTTTAAAGATAAGGCGTGATCTAGTCCTAGAGATTCTGGTAAATCATTCACCCGAAGAGGTTTCTTGGTTCGTACCAAAGGGAGGATTAAACGTATGGCTGACTCTTCCTACCTGGATTAATACGGACCACCTCTTATTAGAAGCAAAGAAAGAACAAATCACTTTCTTACCTGGGTCAGCTTGTTATCCTACAGAGCAAGAAAATCATCATTTACGATTAAGCTTTTCTTATATGAATGAACAACAATTAACAGAAGGGGTGACAACCATTTGTAACCTCATTCAATCTGCAATTGATTTGAAAATAAATCAGGATAGCTCTCCACATTTTTGAATAGGCTACACTTAGTTGGACAATAAAAATAAGGGCTAGTAGAATAACCATATAACAAGTGAGGAGCGAATCTACTATGTCCAAAAAAAGAAGAACGTTTACCACAGAATTTAAGAAGCAAGTG